>NZ_JAELTZ010000259.1:0-220 GCF_016429115.1 Aquitalea sp. ASV15
CCATCAGCAGTGATGGCAGTGGCAGCGATCATGTCTATAACAGCAGCGAAAGCGGCGCCGCCGTGGTCAGCGGTACCACCACGGGTGTGGAAGCCGGCCAGACTGTCACCGTCACCTTCACCGACAGCGCCAACCACGTGGTCACCACCACGGCGACCGTGGCAGCCAATGGCAGCTGGACCGTTCCGGCCAGCAGCCTGAGCGGCCTGGTGGATGGTGC
>NZ_JAELTZ010000260.1:0-219 GCF_016429115.1 Aquitalea sp. ASV15
CAACGTGGGCGCTGGCCAGGGTGGCGCTGCCGCCAACGGTGACGGTATCGCCAACGATCTGGTTGCTGACCGTCAGGTTGCTGCCCTGGGCGGTAGTCGTGCCGTTATAGGTCTGGCTACCGGTCAGCGTCACCGCCAGCGGGTTGACCGTCATGCTGCCGGTCGCGCCAGTCAGGGTGTAGTCGCTGTCGCTCAGCGTCAGGCTGTTGAAGCCTGACA
>NZ_JAELTZ010000261.1:0-211 GCF_016429115.1 Aquitalea sp. ASV15
TCGCTGCCACTGCCATCACTGCTGATGGCAATGGTGGCCACCGTATCCTTGCTGTCGCTATTGCTGGCGCTGGCGGTATTGCCAGCCACATCGCTGACGCTGGCTTTCACCGTTACCGGGCCATCCACCAGGCCGCTCAGGCTGCTGGCCGGAACGGTCCAGCTGCCATTGGCTGCCACGGTCGCCGTGGTGGTGACCACGTGGTTGGCGC
>NZ_JAELTZ010000044.1:0-33302 GCF_016429115.1 Aquitalea sp. ASV15
GTGGGCGGCGGCGGAACGGTGGCCGGGGCCGGCGTGTCGGCCCAGGCGGCCGCAAGCGGCAGCAGGGCGAGGAGGGCAAGGAAGCGACGCATGATGATGGGTCCTTGGTGACAGTGTCGTTATAGGTTGAGCAGTTTTTCGCGTTCTTCCGGCAGAGCCTCGAAGCCGCGGGTTTCGTAGTGCTTGAAAATGGTTTCCACGATCTGGCCGGGTTCGTCGATCAGCTGGATCAGGTTCACGTCGTCAGGGTTGATCATACCTTCTTTTACCAGATGGTTTTTTACCCAGTCGATCAGACCGCTCCAGAATTCGCTGCAGCACAGGATGATGGGGATGGGGCGCGACTTGCCGGTCTGGATCAGCGTCAGCGCCTCGAACATTTCATCCAGGGTACCAAAGCCGCCCGGCATCACCACATAGGCGATGGCATGCTTGACGAACATCACCTTGCGGCTGAAAAAGTGGTTGAACTTGATCGACAGATCCTGGTATTCGTTGGGCTTCTGTTCGTGTGGCAGCACGATATTGAGCGCCACCGACGGGCTCTTGCCATAAAAGGCGCCCTTGTTGGCCGCTTCCATGATGCCGGGGCCGCCCCCGGAAATCACCGAGAAACCGGAATCAGAAAGAAGCCGGGCCACTTCCTCGGTCAGCTTATAATAGGGATGGTCGCGCGGAGTGCGGGCGCTGCCGAAGATGCTGACTGCCGGCGTGATGCCTTGCAGTTCTTCGGCCGAATCGACAAACTCCGACATGATCTTCATCACGTGCCACGCCTCGCGCGAGCGGAAGCGCTGCATCATGTCGTAACGATCACTGGTCTGCGGCAACTTATCGGACAAGCTCATCATTCGCCCCTCTTCTATGAAAACATTGTTATTGATCGACGGCTCTTCCTACCTGTATCGCGCCTTTCATGCGATGCCCGATTTGCGTTCTCCGGATGGCCGGCCCACCGGGGCGGTTTACGGCATGGTCAACATGCTGCGCCGGCTGGAGAAAGAGGTGCAGTTCGATTATAGCGCCTGCGTTTTCGACGCTAAAGGCAAGACTTTCCGCGATGACTTGTACCCGGAATACAAGGCCAACCGGCCTTCCATGCCGGAAGAGCTGGCCGCACAGATTAAGCCGGTGCACGAGGTGGTGCAAGCCTCCGGCTGGCCGCTGCTGATGGTGGACGGGGTGGAAGCGGACGATGTCATCGGCACACTGGCGCGCATGGGCGAGGCTGCCGGCTTCCGGGTCATCATTTCCACCGGCGACAAGGACATGGCCCAGCTGGTGACGCCCATGGTGTCGCTGGTGAACACCATGACCAATGAAAACCTGGACCAGGCCGGGGTGAAAGAGAAGTTCGGCGTGCCGCCCGAACGTATCATCGACTACCTCACCCTGATCGGCGACAAGGTGGACAACGTCCCCGGCGTGGACAAGTGCGGCCCCAAAACCGCCGTCAAGTGGCTGGAAGAATACGGCACGCTGGACAATATCATCGCCAATGCCGACAAGGTGGGCGGCAAGGTGGGCGAAAACCTGCGCGCCGCACTGGACTGGCTGCCGCGCGGTCATCAGCTCATCACCATCAAGTGTGATGTCGATCTGCAGCAGGACATGCCCTATGGCCTCAACAGCCTGCAGCACGGCGTGAAAGACCGTCCGCGCCTGGCCGAGCTGTTCAAGGACCACGGCTTCCGTACCTTCTACCGCGAAGTCACCGAAGGCGAAGATGCGTCGCTCAGCAGCCCGGCCCCGGTCGATGCGCCTGCCGCGAGTGTCGGCCAGACTGACGATATGTTCGCCATGGCCGCTGCGGTATCCGCTCCTGCGCCGGTCGCTCCGCCACCCAGCGCCATCAGCCGCCATTACCATACCATTCTGGATGAGGCCGCGCTGCAAGGCTGGCTGGACCAGCTAAATAGCGGTGCGCTGGTGTCGCTGGACACCGAAACCACCAGCCTCGACCAGATGCAGGCGCGCATTGTCGGCATCAGCTTCGCCCTGCAAGCCGGCGAAGCCGCCTACCTGCCGTTGGGTCATCACTATGCCGGTGCGCCGCAGCAACTGGCGCTGGATGAAGTACTGGCCCGACTCAAACCCTGGCTGGAAGACCCCAGCAAGCCCAAATGCGGCCAGAACCTGAAATACGACCGCCATGTGTTTGCCAACCACGGCATCCGGCTGGCCGGGGTGGTGGACGACTCCATGCTGGCCTCCTATGTGCTGGAAAGCCACCAGCGCCACAATATGGACGACCTGGCCGCCCGCCATCTGGGCGAAACCACGGTCAGCTACGAAGACATCTGCGGCAAGGGAGCCAAGCAGATCGGCTTTGGCGAGGTGGATATCGAGATTGCCGCCAATTACGCAGCGGAAGATGCCGACATTACCCTGCGGCTGAACCAGTACTTTGCCCCGCAGCTGACCGATAAACTTGGCGAAATTTACCGCGATATCGAATTGCCGGTGGCCGAAGTGCTGTTCCGCATGGAGCGCAATGGTGTGCTGATCGACCGCGAGCAGCTGGCGGCACAGAGCCATCAGCTGGGCACGCAGATGCTGCAACTGGAAAGCCAGGCTTACGAGCTGGCCGGCCAGCCCTTTAACCTGAATTCGCCCAAGCAGCTGCAGGAAATCCTGTTCGGCAAGCTGGGTATTCCCACCAAGGGCATCAAGAAAACCCCGTCCGGTGGCTTCTCCACCGACGAATCGGTACTGGAAGCGCTGGCGCTGGATTACCCGCTGCCCAAATGCATCCTGCAATACCGCAGCCTGACCAAGCTCAAGTCCACCTATACCGACAAGCTGCCCACGCTGATCAACCCGGACACCGGCCGGGTGCATACCAATTATTCGCAGGCAGTAGCCATTACCGGGCGCCTGGCCAGCTCGGACCCAAACCTGCAAAACATCCCGGTACGCACTGCCGAAGGCCGCCGCGTGCGCGAGGCCTTTATCGCCAAGCCGGGCCACAGCATCGTCAGTGCCGACTATTCGCAGATTGAACTGCGCATCATGGCCCATCTGTCCGACGACGCAGGTATGCTGGCCGCCTTTGCCAGTGGCGAGGACATTCACAAGGCCACGGCTGCCGAAGTATTCGGCGTGACGCTGGAGCAGGTGACGAGCGATCAGCGCCGTGCGGCCAAGGCCATCAACTTCGGCCTGATCTACGGCATGAGTGCCTTTGGCCTGGCGGCCCAGCTGGACATCGAACGCAGCGCCGCCCAGCAATACATCGACCGCTACTTCATGCGCTACCCCGGTGTGGCCGACTACATGCAGCGCACCCGCGAAACCGCGCGCGAACAGGGCTATGTGGAAACCGTATTCGGCCGTCGCCTGTATCTGCCGGAAATCAAGCTGGCCAACCCGGCCCGCCGCGCCGGGGCCGAACGTGCCGCCATCAATGCGCCGATGCAAGGCACCGCCGCCGACCTGATCAAGCTGGCGATGATTGCCGTGCAAAACTGGCTGGATGCGGAGAAGCTGTCCAGCCTGCTGATCATGCAGGTACACGATGAACTGGTGCTGGAAGTGCCGGATACCGAGCTGGAACGGGTGAAACAGCAGCTGCCGCAAATCATGGCCGGTGTGGCACAGCTCAAGGTGCCGCTGCTGGCGGAGGTAGGCGCCGGCAATAGCTGGGAAGCCGCGCACTAAGCTGCTCCATCATTAATCCTTCAGCCAAAGCCACCCATGCCGGTGGCTTTTTCTTTGTTTGAAATGGGCGTGGACGGCGCTTTATCAGAGTATTCCGCTGTTGTCTCAGCAGTAGCTGCAAGCCCGTCCGGGCCGGGCGGGGCAGGATATCCAGTCCTGCCCATCACTTGCTTGCGCTCATGGAGGTGGCCTGCCCATGTCCTGCCCTGATGCTGGTCGCCGCGGTGGCGGTTTTACCTTGTACGAGTTACTGATCGTGCTGGCGGTCAGCGCAATCCTGCTGGCCCAGACGCTGCCGGCCATGCAGGACATGCTGGAGCGGCAGCGCCTGCTCGCCCGGGGCCAGTTATTGCAATCCGGCCTGCAGCTGGCAGGCAGCGAGGCCATTCGCGGTAATCGCACCGTATGGGTGTGTGCACTCAACAGCAAGGTCAATCTGGAGATCCAGGGCTGCCAGTCCGGCAATGGCGCCGGCAACTGGAGCGAAGGCTTGCTGGTGTTTGCCGATGCACCATCCCGCCCCGATGGCCGTTACGACAGCGGCGAGCGGCTGCATCACCTGCTGTTCAGCAGCACCAGCGTGCAGCTCAGTGCCAATCGCCAGGATTTTGCCTTTACGCCCCATGGTCGCCTGCACAGCGGCACGGTGCCGCGTTTTCAGTTGCGTACTCCCGGAGGCCAGTGCCACAGCCTGCTATTGCAGCCCAGTGGCAAGGCGCAATGGTGCAGCCAGGACAACTGTTGTGACTAGGCAGATGCGCAGCCGGGGTTTCAGCCTGGTCGAAGTGATGCTGGGCGTGCTGATCCTGCTGTTTGGCCTGCTCAGCCTGTCCGGCATGGCCGGGCAGAGCCTGCGGCAGTTACGCGCCAGCGATGCCGATAGCCGGTTGTTACTGGCCAGCCTGAATCTGGCTGAGGCCATGCAGGCGGATCAGCAGCAGGCCTTGTCTGGCCGCTCCGGTGGGCGTTACGCCGCTTCAGCACAAGAGCAACTGCAGCAGGATGTGCGCGTGCTGTGGCCGGAAGGGCAGGGGGGAAGTCTCTTGCTCTGTCGCCATGCAGGCGCCTTGCCGGCCGTGCCACTGGCGCAGGATTGCCAGGCCAGCGGCCGGGTATGGCTGCTGCAGCCGGCCGTAGCGGCGGGGCCTTTGCCCCTGGCGCTGGAGTAAAGCGTTGCGGCCGGCGGCGCGTGGCTTCTCGCTAGTGGAGCTGATGCTCAGCAGCTTGCTGGGCTTGCTGCTGTGCGGTTTGCTGTGGCACAGCCTGCATGCGGTATTGCAAACCCGCAGCTTTGCCAGCACCCGGCTGGCGTCACAACAGGAAGCCCGTTTTGTGCTGCAGCAGCTGGCGCGTGATCTACGCATGGCCGGCAGTTTTGCCTGCGCGGGGCCGGCGCAGTGGCTTGCCAGCGGGAGCCAAGTCATGCCGCAGGCAGGCGAGGGCGTATTGAGCCTGAGTTATGGCGATGGCGGCATCGCCCTGTTGGCCGAGCCGGCGGACAGCCAGGGGCAGATCAGCCGCTGGCGCTTGCTGCAGCCGCCACCAGCCTGGCCATCAGAACAGCCTTTGCTGCTGGCCAGCTGCCGCCGTGTCGACTTGCTGAAGCTGGATAGTGATGTCTCCCTGCAGCAGCAGGATGGCGCATTCTGGTTACAACTGGCTGTTAACAGCCCATTGCGCGCACATATGGCCGAGCATCATCTGCCCTCGCTTGAGCTGCTGGCCTTGCAGCAGCGCCACTACCGGCTGGACCAGGGGAGTGCGGAGGGCAAGCTGTGGCTGGAGCAGACTGGTCAGCCACAGCTATGGCTGGCCAGTGGCATTGCCCGTCTGCAGTTGCAGGCAGAAACATTGCCCGCCTGTCCGGGCAGTGCGCCCCGGTCGTGGTGGACCTTGCAACTGGCCATGCGCCAAGCCAGCGGCAGCAATGCGCTACCGTATCGCCTGCAAGTGATGAGTCGGGCGGGGCCTGCATGTCTGGCCTGATGCGCCAGGGGGCGCGTGGGGTGGTACTGCTGACAGCCTTGCTGTTGCTGCTGTTGATGAGCGCACTGGTGCTGGGGCTGAGCCGCTTATTGCGCGATGAGCAGCGCATCGGCAGTCAGCTGGATGATGCCCAGCGTGCCTTCCAGCTGGCCGAGCTGGGTTTGCAGGCCGGCGAGCAGGCCTTGGCCAAGCTGCCGTTTGCCGCGCAAGTGGCCGGCATGAGCCACAGTGCGCTACGGCAGGGCGAGTCACCGTTTACCCTGTCCTGCCGCCAATCGCGTAATCCGGCGGGTTGGCAGCAGGGCTTATGCCTGTCGGCAACACTGGCCCGGCAGCCGATCGCACCGCCCTGGCAGCGGCTGGATGAGAGCGGCGTGGCGCTGCTGCACCCTTGTGGCGTGGCATTGCGGCTGGAGCTGCAGTCGGTGGCGACGGCTGGACGCTGCCCGGTCGTGACCACCGGGCCTTGGTTCTGGAGTGACCCGCATTATCTGCTCGAGTTGCTGGACCCACAGTATGTGGATGGTGAACAGCGCGGCCTGCTATTGCGTGTGACGGCACGTGGCTGGGGCCGTTTGCCGGATAGTGCGGTGACTGTGCAAAGCCATGTGCTGTTGTTGCCGGAGGCGACAGGCAGCTGGCGTGTCAGGAGGCTGGCATGGCGCGAATTACGCTGAACAGACTGCACCGCGGTTTCAGCCTGCTCGAGTTGCTGACCGTACTGGCCATGCTGTCGCTATTGCTGCTGATCGCCCTGCCATTGTGGCGGGGCCATGTGCTCAGGCTGCGCCAGGCCGAGGCCCGGGTGGCCTTGCTGCAGGCCAGCCACTTCATGGAGCAGTGGCGCAGCGAGCATGGCCGCTATACGGCGGGCAGCGGCCACTGGCCGACATTGCCGGTGAGCGCGACAGCCTATTACGAACTCCACTTCGGTGCACAGGATGGCAATGCACGGGCGGACAGTTTCCAGTTGCGCGCCATCCCCAAGCCCGGTCAGGCCTGGCTGGGTGAGGAAATGCTGGTACTGGATCAGGACGGCAATATCCGGCTGTGTGCCGTCAATGATGTCGGCAAGTTGCGCTGCCGGGTGGATTAGCCAGGCCGGGTAGTCCGGAATAACAAGGCCCGCATGGTGCGGGCCTTGTTATTCAGTGGTGGATCAGTGCGCGCCGCTGTCAGCCGCGCCACTGGAGGTGAACGGTGGCCGGGCAAACCATACCAGGGCAATCAGCGCGACAAACATGATGCCGAACAGCCAGAACACCTCGTTCACGCCGATCAGCGAACCCTGGCGGGTAATCTGCAGCGCGGTGTAAGCCTGCTGCTGGCTGGTGGACATGCCGGTGGTTTCCAGCAGGCGGAACCACATCTGGCTGGCCTGATCGTACAGCGTCACATGCTGTGTCAGCTGGGCGTGGTGCAGGGCTTCACGCCGGTCCCACAGCGTGGTGGTGATGGAGGTGCCGATACTGCCGGCCAGGATGCGCAGGAAGTTGGACAGGCTGGAGGCACTGGCAATCTGATCCGGGCGCAGGCCGGACAGGGTGATGGTGGTGAGCGGCATGAAGAAGCAGGCCACGCCGATGCCCTGAATGAACTGCGGCCAGACCACATAGGCGAAATTCATCTCGGTATTGAAGGTGCTGCGCCAGAAGAAGCAGATGGCATAGACACTGAAGCTGATGGTGACCAGCCAGCGCATGTCCAGCCGGTGCGCGTTCTTGCCGATGATGGGCGACAGGAAGACCGGCAGGATGCCGATGGGGGCGGCGGCCAGGCCGGCCCAGGTGGCGGTGTAGCCCATCTGGGTCTGCAGCATCAGTGGCAGCAGCACTACCGCGCCGAAATACAGCATGAAGCCCAGGCTGATGGCGATGGTGCCGACGGTGAAGTTGCGTTTGGCAAACAGGGTGAGATCGACAATGGGGTGTTTTTCCCCCAGCTCCCAGATCACCAGATAAATCAGCGACACCGCAGAGACAATGGCCAGCACCACGATTTCGGTGGAGTTGAACCAGTCCAGCTCCTTGCCGCGGTCCAGCATCATCTGCAGCGCGCCCACGCCGACGATCAGCAGGGCCAGGCCCAGCTTGTCGATGGGCTGGCGTACCAGGCCGGTTTCCCGTTCTTTCAGAATCTTCCAGCTGATGAAGGCGGCAGCCATCCCCACCGGCACATTGATGAAGAAGATCCAGCCCCAGTGCCAGTTGTCACTGATGACGCCACCCAGGATGGGGCCGAACACCGGTGCCACGATCACTGTCATCGCCCATAGCGCCAGCGCCAGCCCTTTCTTGGCGGGCGGGTAGCAGGCCATCAGCAGGCTTTGCGACAGCGGGATCATCGGGCCGGCCACTGCGCCTTGCAGCACGCGGAACAGGATCAGCATTTCCAGGCTGTTGGCCATGCCGCACATCCAGGAGGTAAGCACGAACAGCAGGGTGGAGATGGTGAACAGCTTGACTTCGCCCACCTGCTTGGCCAGCCAGCCGGTCAGCGGCACGGCGATGGCATTGGCCACGCCGAACGAGGTGATGACCCAGGTGCCCTGGCTGGTGGCGGCACCGAGGTTGCCGGAGATGGTGGGCAGTGCCACGTTGGCAATGGTGGTGTCCAGCACCTGCATGAACACCGACATCGACAGCGCCAGCGTGATCCACACCAGGCGCGAGCCTGACAGTGGTGGATGATTCATGACGGAAAGTCCTCAAGACGGCGCTGCCGGTGCGGCATGCTGCCGCAGCCGGTAGCGGCCGGGAGATTACTGGGCGTTGGCGGCCAGCAGGCTGGCGACCAGTTCGTCGGCCTGTTTCAGGTCCGGCGTCAGGGCATGGGTTTCCTGGGTCGGATTACCGCGCGGGCTTTGCGCCAGGCTGGGGCCATCCTGCTTGCTGGTGTCCACCACGGCATCCACCGACAGGCCGACGCGCAGCGGATGGTCTTTCAGTTCCTTGGGATCCAGCTGGATGCGCACCGGCACACGCTGCACCACCTTGATCCAGTTGCCGGTGGCGTTTTGTGCCGGTAGCAGGGAGAAGGCGCTGCCGGTGCCGGCCGACAGGCCCTGCACCTTGCCGTGGTAAACCACCTTGCTGCCGTACACGTCGGCAGTCAGTTCCACGTCCTGGCCGATGCGGATCTTGGCCAGCTGCACTTCCTTGAAGTTGGCATCCACCCACACGCTGTCCAGCGGCACCACCACCATCAGCGGTGTGCCGGTGGCCACGCGCTGGCCGACCTGCACATTACGGCGGGCCACATAGCCGGACACCGGCGCCTTGACTTCGGTACGCTGCAGGGCCAGCCAGGCTTCCTTCAGCTTGCTGGCGGCGCGTTGCACGTTCGGCTGCTTGGCCAGTACATCCTTGCCCACCAGTGCGTCGGTGGCCTTGGCCTGTTCGCGGGCGGCATCCAGTGCGGCCTTGGCGGTGCTGACGGCGTCGCGGGCATGGCCCAGTTCTTCGCTGGAGATGGCATCGGAGCCAGCCAGGGTTTCGCGGCGCTTCAGGTCGGCCTGGGCCTTGGTCAGTTCGGCTTCGCGCACGGCAACCTGGGCGGCCAGTTGCTGGGTGCTGGTCATCAGCTGGCGGGTTTCGCGCACGGTCTGGGCGAATTCATTGCGCGCGCGCTCGAAAGCCAGCTTGGCATCGCTGTTGTCAAACGCCACCACGGTCTGGCCGCTGTCGACGCGGTCGGTATCCTCGGCGCTGATCTTGACCACGGTGCCGCCCACTTCCGGGGTCAGCTGCACCATATGGCCGGCGACATAGGCGTCGTCGGTGTTTTCCTGATGGCTCAGTACCAGGCCCCAGTAGGCGCCGTAGCCGATGGCCAGCGCGGCGATGAGGCCGGTGGCGACAAAAAGATTGCGTTTGCGGCTTTTTGCCGTCTCGATCTGCTTATCCATGATGGGTGTCCTTAGCGGGCTGTTGGGTGGTTTCACTGGTGGCGAAACCCCCGCCCAGTGCGGTATTCAGTGCGGCCCAGGCCAGACGGTTGGCCGCGGTGGCGTCGATCTTGCCGGCTTGCTGGTTGAGGTCGGCTTCCTGTGCATCCAGTACGGCCAGCTTGTTGACCAGGCCGGCCTTGAAGCGCAGCACGGTGGAGTCGGAGGCCTTGCGGCTCAGCTGGGTGGCCTGGTGGGCGTCGGACAGCTGGCTGGCGGTTTTCTGCCAGGTGGACAGGCTGTCTGCCGCATCGCGCAGCGCGTCCAGCACGGTCTGGTTGTAGTTTTCCACCGCGATGTCGTAGCGGGCGCGGCTGGACGCCAGATTGGCCTGCAGCGCGCCGGAGGTGAAGATCGGCAGGTGGATGGCCGGGGTGATGCCGACGATCTTGGAGCCGGCATTGAACAGATCCGAGGTTTCCAGTGCCGACTGGCCAACAAAGGCGGACAGCGAGACATTGGGATAGAACTCGGCCTTGGCTACCTTCACCGACTGGTTCATGGCCTCTACCCGGGCGCGCTGGGCCACGATGTCCGGGCGCTGGCTGAGGATGTCCAGCGTCAGGGCGGCTTCCGGCATGGCCGGTGCCGGGCGCAGGGGGGCGGGCTGCAGGCTGGCCAGCGCATTGGGCGGCTGGCCGGTCAGGGCGGCCAGGGCATGGCGGGCGTGCTCGGCATCATTGGCCAGCGCGCTGCTCTGCTGGCTCAGGCGCTTGAGCTGGATTTCACGCTCGCGCAGGCTGTCGGGCGGCAGCAGGCCGGCGCTGACGCGGGCACGGGTCAGTGCCAGCTGGCTTTCTGCCAGTTGCTGGCGTGCCTGCAGCAGCCGGCTTTGTTCCAGAATGCGTTGCAGATTGATGTACTGGGCGATTACGGCCTGGGTGATGACCAGACGGGCCTGCTGGCCTTCCAGTGCAATGGCCTGCTGGTTGCCCAGCGCGGCCTGGACGGCGGCGCGGTGCTTGCCCCAGAAGTCGATTTCCCAGCTGGCGCCCAGCGACAGGGTGTAGACGTTGTAGTAGTTGCCGCCAATGGGAGGCGGCAGCAAGCCGTACAGCGAATAGCGCTCGCGGTCGAGATTGGCACTGGCTTCGACCTGCGGGCCTTCCTTGCTTTGTGCCATGCCGACGGCACTGCGTGCTTCACGCAGGCGGGCATCGGCCACTTTCAGTGACGGCGCTTGTTGCAGCGCGGTGTCGATCAGCTGGTTGAGCTGCGGATCATTCAGTTGCTGCCACCAGCCGGCATGTACCTGGCTGGCCGCGTGCTCGCCCAACTGCAGCTGGGTCGCAGACAACGGCCGTGCCGGGGTAGTGTCCTCGCCGAAACCGGCGCAGCCACCCAGCATGGCGGTAAGCATCAGCAGGCCAGCGGTCTGCTGCCAATTGGGTTTATTCACCTTGTGGGTCTCCAGATTCCATCGTGATGATTGATGGTGTGATAGTCACTCAAGTTATTATTTGTGCGCAGCATGACGGCCAGCGGGAGGCCGCCAGCGGTTCAGCCGCCCAGCCTGGCCAGTAGCTTGCGCATCATCTTTTCCATCAGCTGCCGTTCCTCGGCGTCGAAGTCCTGCCACAGCGCACGATGGTTGGCACGGGAAATCGGCAGCAGTTCTTCCACCAGTGCCAGGCCCTTGGGCGTCAGTTCCAGGCCGATCTTGCGCCGGTCTTCGGCACAGGGAATCCGCGTGGCCCAATCATTGCGCACCAGTTCGTCGACAATGCGCGTGGCATTGGTGCGCGAGGAGTCGAGCGTGTCGCTGATGTCGGACGGAAACAGCTTTTGCTGCGGGCAGGCATACATGGCCAGCAAGGACATCCACAGCGATTCGTTAAGGCCGTATTCCTTCATGCCCTGGTTCAGATAGCAGGTGAGGCGGGGCATGATGTGGTAGTAGAGCCTGGTCAGAATCACTTCCTGGCGTGGCACGCCGGGAAAGCGGCTTTCGATGCGGTCGACTGCCTGTTCCAGATGATGGAATGATTTGTTCATGGCTGATATTTTAGTAACGTACGTTATTATTATTCAAGTTATTATTTGTATGGAAGCCATCCTGCCGGAGTCTGGCTGTCGCTTTGCTACGACAAGCGGCTGCTGGCCGCAATGAAAAACACCAGGCGGAATCGCCTGGTGCATATGCAAACGGGGTGGGGTGGGCGGGTTTAGCGCTGCAGCAGGCTGAGTACCTTTTCCGGCGGACGGCCCAGCACGGCCATGTCGGCGCTGACGGCAATCGGGCGCTCGATCAGCATGGGGTTGTCCACCATGGCTTCGATCAGCTTGTCGCGTTCCAGCGTGATGTCATCCAGGCACAGGGTTTCGTATTCTTCTTCCTTGGTGCGCAGCAGGTCGCGCGGGTCCAGCTGCAGCAGGGTGAGGATGTGGTCCAGTTCGGCAGCACTGGGCGGATGCTTGAGGTATTCGATGACCTCGACATCGGCACCGGCCTCCTGCAGCAGGGCCAGTGCCTCGCGCGATTTGGAACAACGCGGGTTGTGGTACAGACGGATCATGAATGGTCTCCCTTTTGATTATGGTGGGTCAGGAAGATGGTGCTGCCGCACACCGTGGTGCAGGGCAGGGCCGCGCTGCGCCGCCAGGGCGCGGCGGGTTGGGTCAGCGACTTCCATCTTAGGCAGAAAACTTTTTCTTTGTGTAGTGCTGATCGCCTGCGGCGTATCACTGTTTTCGCCCGGCGCGCATTCTCGCCCTGCCCGGCGTACTTGCCAAGGGTTTGGCTTTGTACCGGCCGGGCGGTAACATGGGCCGCCCCCACTGTCTTTATCGGATTTTCATGGCGCATTCCGCTCGCAGCCACTTTGGCCTGGCCTTGTTGCTGGCAGCCCTGTCCACGCTGGGCCCCTTCTCGATCGACACCTTTTTGCCGGCCATGCAGGCCATTGGCCTGTCCTTGTCCGCGTCGCCGTTGCAAATGCAACAGGCGCTCACCGTCTACCTGCTGTGCTATGCGGTGATGATGTTGTGGCACGGCTCGATTTCCGATGCCATCGGCCGCCGGCCGGTGGTGCTGGCCACCACCTTGCTGTTCAGCCTGGCGTCGCTCGGCTGCGCACTGGCGCCGTCACTGGGCTGGCTGCTGCTGTTTCGTGGTTTGCAGGGGCTGTGCGGCGGGGCCGGGCTGGTGGTGGGGCGGGCCATCATCCGTGACAAGCTGGACGGTGCCGAGGCGCAGCGGCTGATGTCGCAGGTGACCATGCTGTTTTCACTGTCGCCAGCCATCGCGCCGGTGGTGGGTGGCTGGCTGTTCGGTGCCTTTGGCTGGCATTCCATCTTTGTGTTCATGGCGCTGATCGGCCTGGCACTGTTTGTGATGAGCTGGTTTGCGCTGGACGAAACCCATCACGCCCATTTGCGTACCCCGCTGGCCTGGCGTTCACTGCTGCAGAATTACCTGGAGGTACTGCGCAAGCGTGATTTCCAGTTGCTGGCAGCGGCGGTGTCCTGCAATTTTGCCGGTTTCTTCCTGTATATCCCGTCGGCACCGGTGTTTTTGCTGCAGCATCTGCATTTGCGGCCAGACCAGTTTTTGTGGATGTTCGGCCCGGCGGTGTCCGGCATCATGTTTGGGGCCTTTTTGTCCGGCAAGATGGCCGGCCGGCGCGGCGCGCGTGAAATCGTGTCGCTGGGTTACGGGCTGATGTTTGCCGCGGCCACGGCCAATCTTGCCTACAATCTGCTGGCGGCCCAAGCCGCCATGCCGTGGGCGGTGTTGCCGCTGGCGCTGTACACCACCGGCATGTCGCTGGCCGCGCCATCCATCACGCTCAACCTGATGGACCAGTTTCCGGCGCTGCGCGGCACGGTGTCGTCCCTGCAGGGCTTTTTGCAGACCATGCTGTCCAGCATTGTGGCCGGGGTGATTGCGCCGCTGGTATGGGGCAGCACGCTCAACCTGGCCTGCTGCATGGCGGGTTTTCTGCTGCTCGGTTTTGTCTTCCGTAGTGCTTATCGCCGCCGTATCAAGCTGCGCGGCTAGCTCGCCGGCTCAGGCGGCCGCCTGCACCAGCACCGGCTGCAAAACGCGGATGACTTCCTGCGGGTCCACACCAATCAGAAAGCCGCGCTTGCCGCCGTTGATATAGATGCGATCCAGCTGGGCAATGCTGCTTTCCATATACACCGGCATCGGGTGGCGGGTGCCGAAGGGGCTGGTGCCACCCACCTGGTAGCCGCTGTGCTTGTCGGCGGTTTTCGGGTCGCAGGGGCTGATCTTCTTCACCCCGATCTGCTTGGCCAGCATGCCGGTGCCCACTTCGCGGTCGCCATGCATCAGCACGATCAAGGGGTGCTTCTGCTCGTCTTCCATGATCAGCGTTTTCACCACGCAGTGCTCATCCACGCCCAGTTCGCGGGCCGACACCGTGGTGCCTCCCTTGTCTTCGTACTTGTACAGATGCTCGCTGTATTCCACCTTGTGTTCGCGCAACACGCGAATGGCCTGGGTGACCGGCGCTTTTTCCTTGGACATATCTGTCTGTCTGTTACGGCAAAACGGCTACTTTAGTGGCTGTCGTCAGCAACTGCAAACCGTTCGACCGCAGCTTCGGCCGGGGTGGGCAGTGCCGCCAGCAGCGCGGCGCGCAGCAATTGCACACAGCTTTCCGCCTCGTCCTGCTGATGCAGCAGCATCAGCCGCGTACTGGGCATGGGGGCGGGCAGGGGCAGGTAGCATACCTGTTCGGTGGCCAGGTGTTGCAGCCCTTGCGGTACCAGTGCCACCCCCAGACCCATGCCCACCATCCGGATGATGCTCAGCCAGGTGCGCGCCTGGTGCCGGATGTGCGGATAGAAACCGGCCGCCGCGCACTGCGCCAGAATCTGGTGGTGATAGTAGGGCGAAACTTCCGGCGCAAACAGGATGAACGGCTGTTCCTGCAACATGGGCAGGGTGATGGCAGGCTGCGCGGCACAGGGGTGTTGCCGTGGCAGGCAGCAGCACAAGGGCTCGGCCGCCAGCACATCGCCGGCGATGCTGGCCGGATAATGGGCATCGTTGACGCAAGCCAGGTCGATCTGCCGTCGTTCCAGTGCCTGAATCTGCTCCTGGGTGCCCATTTCCTGCAGCGCGATAGCTACGTCGGGATAGTGCCGGGAGAACTGTTGCAGGGCCTGTGGCAAGCCACGGTAGAGCATGGAGTTGATGAAACCCAGCCGGATCAGGCCCTGCTTGCCCTCGGCATAGCGTTGCAGCATCTGCTGTATGTCTGCGGCACTGTGCAGCAGGTTTCTGCATTTGCCCAGCAGTGCCGCACCGCATTGGGTGAGGCGCACGCTTTTGTTATTGCGCTGAAAAAGCTGCACCCCCATTCTTTGTTCCAGTTTCCTAATATCAAAACTCAGTGCCGGCTGCGAAATATGCAACCGTTTGGCAGCACGGCCAAAATGCAATTCTTCTGCCACAGCAACAAAATAACGTAATTGTCTGAGTTCCATCAGCATCTGTCTCCGCTGTCCATCATGTTTGCTTATCGTATGACAAAGCAAATGTATTGGACCTGGCAAGTCCTCACTCTTTAGCCTGCTGCTCTACATCAATCGGCTCAATCAAACAGGGTTTGGGAGATTGGTGGCGTGCTAAGGAGACAGCAATGGCAATGGAGCAGGCAGTTGTGGCGGGGAATAATATTCCCGATAGCAGTGGGTGTAATTTCTTTGAAATGGATAAGGATCTGGCGGCTTTGCTGCAATTGCAGCTGGGTGCCGAATATTATTCCAGTATTAAAAATGAATTATCTGAGCTGGGTGGCAGAATAAGCGGAGAGCTGGATGCCCTGGCCATGCTGGCCGATCGTAATCCGCCGGTATTATATCCACGCAATCGCCGTGCCGAAGCGGTTGATCATATTGAAAAGCATCCGGCTTATGTCGCACTGGAGAAAGTGGCCTATGCCGAATTGGGTCTGGCTGCGTTAAGTCACGACGGCAAGAATAATCCCCCATTACTGAAATATGTCCTGACTTATCTGTTTGTGCAGGCTGAATTCGGCCTGTGCTGCCCGGTCAGCATGACCGATTCGCTCACCCGCACCTTGTGCAAGTTTGGTGAGCCGGCACTGGTGGCGCGTTATTTGCCCATGCTGAGCACCCGTGATTTTGACCAGCTGTATCAGGGCGCGATGTTCATCACCGAGCAGCAGGCCGGTTCGGATGTTGGCCAGGTGGCCACCCGTGCCGTGCGCAGCCAGGCTGCAGACGGCAGCGAACACTGGCAGTTGTTTGGCGACAAATGGTTTTGCTCCAATCCGGATGCCGATCTGGCCATGGTGCTGGCGCGGCCGGAGGGCGCTCCGGCCGGGATACACGGCTTGGGTTTGTTCCTGTTGCCCAAGCATTTGCCGGACGGGCAGCGTAATGCCTACCGCATCGTGCGCCTCAAACCCAAGCTGGGCACCCGTTCCATGGCCAGTGGGGAAATCGTGCTGGAGGGGGCCACCGCCTATTTGATTGGCCAGATTGGCCGTGGCTTTCAGCAAATGGCCGACATGATCAATATGTCGCGTCTGTCCAACGGGGTGAGGTCTGCCGGGCTGATGCGCCGGGCGCTGTCCGAAGCCTTGTACGTGGCCAGCCAGCGCCAGGCCTTTGGCCAGCGGCTGATCGACATGCCGCTGATGCAACGCCAGTTGCTGAAAATGTTGCTGCCCACCGAGCAGGGCCGCTCCATGTTCATGCATACCGCGCAAATGCTGGGCCGGGCCGATGCCGGCGATGCCGTCGCCCAAGGCGCGGTGCGCTTGCTTACCCCGCTGATCAAGTTCCGTACCTGCCGCGATGCACGCCGGGTGACCGGCGACGCCATGGAGGTGCGTGGCGGCCTGGGTTACATCGAGGAATGGAGCGATGCCCGCCTGGTACGCGATGCCCATCTGGGCTCGATCTGGGAAGGCACCAGCAATATCGTGGCGCTGGACATCCTGCGTGCGGTCAGGCGCGCCGGGGCGCTGCCTCCGGTCCTGGCACATGCGCAGGATTTGCTGGATGCCGCCAGCCTGCCGCCTGCCAGCGATAAGCTGTTCCGGCATGTGCTGAGCCGGGCCGCCGAAAATCTGACCCAGCTGGCCGAGCGTGACCAGACGCAGTCCATCCGCCAGGTGGGCAGCCAGTTCTACCACGTACTGACCGCGCTGTTCATGGCCTGGGAAGGCGCAAAACTGGCGCCGGATTACCGCCGTCTGGCACTGGCACATCTGGTATTGCGCCACCGGGTATTGCCACGCGATCCACTGGCGCTGGCGGCGGATGATCTGCCTGCAGGTCTGGCCGCAAAGCTGCTGGATGGACAGGCCATCAGCCTGGCAGAAGCCATGGCCTGCCTGCCGTCTGGAGCACAGGCATGAGGCCGGCCGGGGGCGCCTTGCACGGCGTGCGCGTGCTGGACCTGAGCCGGGTGCTGGGCGGGCCCTATTGCAGCCAGGCGCTGGCCGACCATGGCGCGGATGTCATCAAGCTGGAGCCCCCCTCCGGCGATGAAACCCGTGGCTGGGGGCCGCCCTTCCTGGAGAATACCGCCTGGTATTTCGAGGGCGTCAACCGCAACAAGCGCGCCATTTGCGTCGACCTGAGCCAAGCCGCCGGGCGGGCCATCGTATGGCAATTGCTGGAACAGGCCGATGTGCTGCTGGAAAACTTCAAGCCCGGTACGCTGGCGCGCTGGGGCATGGATTACGCCCGCGATCTGGCACCGCGCTTTCCACGGCTGATTCATTGTGCGGTCACCGGCTTTGGCGCGGATGGCCCGCTGGGTGGCTTGCCTGGCTACGACGCCGCCATCCAGGCCATGACCGGGCTGATGAGCGTCAATGGCGAGCGCGATGGCCCGCCGCTGCGGGTGGGGCTGCCGGTGGTGGACATGGTGACCGGTCTGAATGCCCTGTCCGGCATCCTGCTGGCCTTGTATGAGCGCGAACGCAGTGGGCTGGGGCAGTCGCTGGATATTGCGCTGTACGATTGCGGCGTGTCACTGCTGCATCCGCATCTGCCCAATTACTTTGGCACCGGCCACGCCACCCCGCGCAGTGGCAATGCCCATCCCAATATCGCTCCTTACGACAGCTACCGCACCGCCAGCGTGCCCTTGTACCTGGCGGTAGGTAACGACCGCCAGTTTGCCCGGCTGTGCCAGCTGCTGGATCTCTCCACTTTGCCCGGCGACCCGCGCTTTATCGACAACCGCAGCCGCTGTGCCCATCGCCCGCAACTCAAGCAGGCGCTGGAAACGGCCTTGCAAGCCTACCGGGCCGAGGAGCTGGCGCCGTACCTGCTGCGTGACGGCGTGCCCTGCGCTCCGGTCCAGGGGGTGGAGCAGGTGGTGGCCCATCCGCATACCGCCTACCGCCAGTTGCTAGTGGAAATGGGGCCTTACCGTGGCACCGCCTCGCCGATCAAGCTGTCGCGCACCCCGGCACGTTATGACACCCCCCCTCCGGCGCTCGGGCAGGACAACCGTGCCGTGCTGGCCGAGCTGGGCTATGCGGCGGCACAGCAGCAGGCGCTGCTGGATGCCGGAACGGTGATCGGCCCGCGCTGAAACCACCCTGTGTGCTGCCCGCTACCGCCCGCTGTGGCGCTGGCGGGGCCGTGCCATTTTCTGGAGAGACTTTCCATGCCTCACACGCATACCCAGGCGGACAACAAGAAAAAACCGATGCGGGCCGCCATCGCCGCCTTTGTCGGCACCACCATCGAGTGGTACGACTTTTATATCTATGGACTGGCCGCTGCGCTGGTGTTCGGCAAGGTGTTCTTTCCCGCCTCGCTCGACCCCGGCGTGGCCACGCTGCTGTCCTTTGTCACCCTGTGGGCCGGTTTTATCGCCCGGCCCTTGGGCGGCATCATTTTTGGCCATTTTGGCGACCGCATCGGCCGCAAGACCACGCTGGTGATCACCCTGATGCTGATGGGCCTGTCCACGCTGGGCATCGGCCTGTTGCCCTCCTACCAGAGCATTGGCGTATTGGCCCCGATAGGGCTGGTGCTGCTGCGCATCGTGCAGGGAATTGCGGTGGGTGGCGAGTGGGGCGGGGCGGTGCTGATTGCCAGTGAAAATGCGCCCAAAAACAAGGGCATCCTGTATGCCGCCTTTGCCCAGCAAGGTTCACCAGCGGGCAATCTGCTGGCCACGCTGGTGTTTTTCCTGCTCAGCAGCATGCCGCTGCCGGACTTTGTACTGTGGGGCTGGCGCATTCCCTTTTTGCTATCGGCCTTGCTGGTGCTGGTGGGGCTGTTCATCCGCCTGCAACTGAGCGAATCCGCTGCCATGCAGCAAGTCATTGCCGAGAAAAAGGTGGAACGGCTGCCCTTGCTGAGTGTGATCCGTCAGCACGGCATGCTGGTGTGGATGGCCATGCTGGTGCCTACCGTCATCCATGTGACCTATCTGAAAACCACCTTTGCCCTGTCCTGGGCCACCAGTGCACTGGGCTATAGCCGGGAAAGCTTTTTGCAGATCATCCTGGCAGCCCTGGTGGTGCAGTTTGTGGTGCAGCCGTTTGGTGCCGTGCTGGTGTCCCGCTTCGACAAGGTCAAGGCCATTCTGTGGATATTGCTGCCGGAGTTTCTGCTGATGCCGCTGATGTTCTGGGCCATCGCCACCGGCAGCTACTGGCTGGCCATGGTCGCCATGTGTCTGGCCACCATTCCGCACTCCATGTTCTACGGCGCCATTGGCGGCCTGCTGGCCCAGGCTTTCCCGGTGCAACTGCGCTACACCGGCATGTCGTTTTCCTATCAGCTGTGTTCCTTGCTGATCGGTGGTGGCACCCCGGTACTGGCGCAATGGCTGCTCAATGCCACCGGTGGCATCAGCTGGGTAGCGGCCATTTCGGCCTGTTATGCACTGGTGTCGCTGTTCAGCACGCTGTGGCTGCTCAAGCGCATCCCGCAACAGGACGTCCAGCTGGCCGCCGGACAGGTGGCTCCGACCGCGCCCCCGGTGGTCAGGCAGGCGCATTGATCAATCTTTTCTGCTGGAGAGCCAAGCATGCCCTATGCCGATATCCCCGATTTATTGCAGTGCGCCGGGCCGTTTGATGGCGTGTTGACCCTGACCTTGCACCGCCCCGCCGTCCGCAATGCCCTGTCTACCCCGCTGCTGGCCGCCTTGGTGGCGGTGCTGGCGCGGGCCGAACAGGACAGCGCCGTGGCAGTGGTGGTGCTGACCGGAGGCGACAAGGTGTTTGCCGCCGGGGCCGATCTGGCGGAAATGGCGGACAAGGACCTGCCCGCCATGCTGTGCGACCAACGCCCACAGCTGTTTGCCACCATTGCCCGTTTTCCCAAGCCCTTGCTGGCGGCGGTATGTGGCTATGCCCTGGGTGGCGGCTGCGAGCTGGCCATGCACGCCGACATCATCATTGCCGGTGAGTCGGCCTGCTTCGGCCAGCCGGAAATCCGGCTGGGCATCATGCCCGGTGCTGGCGGTACCCAGCGCCTGCTGCGCGCGGTGGGCAAATCGCTGGCGATGAAGATGGTGCTTGGCGGCGACTTTATCGGCGCACAAGAAGCGCGGCAGGCCGGGCTGGTGGCCGAGGTGTGGCCGGATGCCGCATGCCTGTTCAAGGCACAGCAGCTGGCGCAGCGCATTGCCGGTCAGGCCCCGCTGGCCTTGCGCCTGGCCAAGGCGGCGCTGCTGGCGGCACAGGAAACCGGCCTGTCTGCCGGGCTGGCGCTGGAGCGTGCCCATTTTGTCACCCTGGCCGCCAGCCAGGACCGGCAGGAAGGCATCCGCGCCTTTCTGGAAAAACGCTCGCCGCAGTGGCAGGGATGTTGATCCCGCCTGTTCACGAAAGAGAGAAACCATGCAACAAGCCCTTTCCGTAGATCGCCAGGTGGCCATCATCGGCAGTGGTGTGATGGGCCGTGGCATTGCCATGGTCGCCGCTGCCGCCGGCCATCCGGTGTGTTTGTACGATGTCAATGGCCCTGCCAGTACCCAGGCACTGGCGGCCATCCGCCAACACTGGCAGCACCAGGTCGGGCAGGGCAAATTATCGGCGGCGCAGCTGGACCGGCTATGCGGGCGGCTGTCGCGGGCCGAGCACCTGTCACAGCTGGCGCGGGCCGGGCTGGTGATCGAGGCCATTGCCGAAGATCTGGCCGCCAAGCAGGCGCTGTTTGGCCAGCTGGAACAGCTGGTCGCCAGCGATTGCCTGCTGGCCAGCAATACCTCCTCGCTGTCCATCACCGCCATTGCCGCCGGCATGGCCGCACCACAGCGGCTGGTGGGCATGCATTTCTTCAATCCGGCACCGGCCATGCGGCTGGTGGAAATGGTGCGTGGCCTGGCCACCGATGCCGACCTGCTGGCGCAGGTGAGCGCCACCGCACGTGCCTGGGGCAAGGAGACGGTGCAGGTGCGTTCCAGCCCGGGCTTTATCGTCAATCGCATTGCCCGGCCCTTCTATTTGGAAAGCCTGCGCTGCCTGCAACAGGGGCTGGCTGATTGCGCCACGCTGGACAGCCTGTTGCAGCATGCGGGCGGCTTCCGCATGGGGCCGTTTGCCCTGATGGACCTGATTGGCCTGGATGTGAACCTGGCGGTGCACCGCTCCATCTGGCAGGCCATGTGCTACGACCCGCGCTACACCCCGCTGTGGATTCAGCAGGAAATGGTGGCGGCGGGCTGGCTGGGGCGCAAAAGCGGCCGCGGGTATTACCAGTATCCGCAAGCCGCACCTGCCGCACTGGAACCCTTGCCGGCGCAGCAGCCGGACTGGCGCCAGGTCAGCGTCAATCTGGCGCAGCCGGTGGCCGCCGTGCTGGCACAGCGGCTGCAGCAAGCCGGGGTGCAGCTGGCGGGCAGTCACGATGCGGCCGCGGACTGGCTGTTGCGGGTGGGGGGCGCGCAGGTCCATTTAAGCGATGGCCGCCCGGCGGCGCAGCGCGAACAGGCGCTTCAGCAGCCTTGCCTGCTGCTGGATCAGGCCTGCGATTATCAGCAAGTCAGCCTGCTGGCCGCCCAGTCCAGCCCGCAGTTATCCGCCGCGGACCGACAAGCGCTGGAGGCGGTATTGAACGCGGCAGGCATCCGCCTGTGCCATCTGCCGGATGGGGCAGGGCTGCCGGTGCTGTGCACGGTGGCGATGCTGGTGAACGAGGCGGCCGAGGTGCTGCAACAAGGGCTGGCCAATGCGGCGGATATCGACCGCGCCATGTGCCTGGGGCTGAACTATCCGCAAGGGCCGCTGGCCTGGGGGCAGCGTCTGGGCTATGGCTGGCTGGTTCGGGTGCTGCGCCATCTGGCGGATTACCACGGCGATGGCCATTACCGTGTCTCAGGCTGGTTGCAGCAGCGTGCTGCCGATGCTTCCCCTGCCTGTATCGATGCCAAGGAGCTGTAATGCAAGACGCTTTTATTTGTGACGCGGTACGTACCCCGATTGGCCGCTATGGCGGCAGCCTGTCCACCATTCGCTGTGATGATCTGGCGGCCCTGCCCTTGCGGGCGCTGCGGGCGCGCCACCCGGAACTGGACTGGGCGGCCCTGGATGACATCTGGCTGGGTTGTGCCAACCAGGCCGGGGAGGACAACCGCAATGTGGCGCGCATGGCCGGTTTGCTGGCGGGCCTGCCCATCAGCACGGCCGGGGTGACGCTGAACCGGCTGTGCGGTTCCGGCATGGATGCGGTGGGCAGTGCCGCCCGCTGCATCGCACTGGGCGAGGCAGATATGCTGCTGGCGGGCGGGGTGGAGAGCATGTCGCGTGCGCCCCTGGTGCTGGGCAAGGCTGGTCAGGCGTTTGACCGCAGCCAGACGCTGTTCGATACCACCATTGGCTGGCGCTTTATCAATCCCTTGCTGGCGCAGCAGTTTGGTACGGATTCCATGCCGCAGACGGCGGACAATGTAGCCGCCGCCTTTGCCATCAGCCGCGCCGATCAGGACTGCTTTGCCCTGCAGTCGCAGCAACGCTGGCACGCAGCACAGCAACAGGGCCGCTTTGAGGTGGAAATCATCCCGGTGAGCTTGCAGCCGCCGCGTCAGCCGGAGCGGATTTTCGCCTGCGACGAACATCCGCGCCCCGATGTAACGCTGGAAGGGCTGGCCAGGCTGTCCGGCATCAATGGCAAGGCGCTGTCGGTAACGGCGGGCAATGCCTCCGGGGTAAACGACGGAGCCTGCGCCTTGCTGCTGGCCTCGGCACGCGCAGTGCAGCAACACGGCTTGCGCCCCTTGACCCGCGTGCTGGGCATGGCCTGCGCCGGGGTGGAGCCACGGCTGATGGGCATGGGACCGGTGCCCGCCAGCCGCAAGCTATTGCAGCGGCTGGGCCTGCAGCTGGAACAGATGGAGGTGATTGAAATCAACGAGGCTTTTGCCGCCCAGGCGCTGGCGGTGCTGCGTGAGCTGGGTCTGCCGGAGGACGCCGGGCATATCAACCCCAATGGCGGGGCGATTGCCATGGGCCATCCGCTGGGCATGAGTGGCGCACGGCTGCTGGCTACCGCCAGTTATGAGCTGCAACGCCGCCAAGGCCGCTATGCCTTGTGCACCATGTGCATCGGCGTGGGGCAGGGTATTGCCGTGGTGCTGGAGCGGGTCAGCTAGACCGCTGGCGCAGCTTGCGCAGCAGCCGCCAGCCCAGCAGCACCGCCAGCACGCTGGCGTACAGCATGGGCTGGGTCAGGTCCTTTTTCACCAGCCACCAGTAGTGCAGCACGCCCAGCAGCGCCACCGGGTAAACCAGGCGGTGCAGCCGCCCCCAGTTGCGTTTCAGCCGTTTCATCCAGCCCTGGGTCGAGGTGATGGCCAGCGGCGTCATCAGCAGCATGGCGGCAAAACCCACGGTGATGAAGGGCCGCTTGGCGATGTCGTGCAGCATGCCCGGCCAGTCAAAAAACTGGTCTAGCCACACATAGGTGGTGAAGTGCAGGCAGCCGTAAAAGAAGGCATACAGGCCCAGCATGCGGCGCAGGCGCAGCGGCCAGCTCCAGCCGGACAGCTGGCGCAGCGGGCTGATGGCCAGGGTGATCAGCAAAAAGCTCAGCGTCCAGGTGCCGGTGGAACGGGTGATGAACTCCACCGGGTTGACCGCCATGCCGGACAGCACAATCCACGCCGCACGGGCCAGTGGCAGCAGGCAGAGCATAAACACCGAAATCTTCAGCCAGTTGAAACGGGATGGCTGGCGGCTGGCGGCAGGGTTTTTCATGCGCAGGGTGGTCATGTCAGAAATTCCGCCGCAGGTCCATGCCGCGATACAGGCTGGCCACCTGATCGCCATAGCCGTTGAACATCAACGTCTTGCGCTTGAGGAATTCGCCGATGCGCCGCTCGCTGGCCTGGCTCCAGCGCGGGTGGTCCACCTCCGGGTTCACATTGGAATAAAAGCCGTACTCATGGGCATTGGCCATATTCCAGCTGGTGGCCGGCATTTGCTCCTGCAAATGAATGCGCACGATGGACTTGATGCTCTTGAAACCGTATTTCCACGGCACCACCAGCCGGATCGGCGCGCCGTTCTGATTGGGCAGCACATCGTTGTACAGGCCGACGGCCAGAATGGTGAGCGGGTGCATGGCTTCATCCATGCGCAGACCCTCGCGGTAAGGCCAGTCCAGCACCCGGCTGCGCTGGCCGGGCATCTCCGACGGGCGTTGCAGGGTTTCAAAGGCCACGTATTTGGCACGCGAAGTGGGGGCCACCTGTTTAAGCAGGCTGGCCAGCGGAAAGCCTATCCACGGAATCACCATGCTCCAGCCTTCCACGCAGCGCAGGCGGTAGATGCGCTCTTCCTGCGGCTGCTTCAGCAGTTCCTCGATGCCAAAGCTGCGCGCCTTGCCCACCTCACCATCCACCACCACATTCCACGGCCGGGTTTTCAGGCTGCCGGCATACAGGGCCGGTTCGCTCTTGTCGGTGCCGAACTCGTAGTAGTTGTTGTAGCTGCTGATGTCTTTCAGGCTGTTGGGTTTGTCCGCGCTGGACAGCGGGCTTTTCTTGCCCGCCAGTGCGGCCAGGGTTTCACCGGACAGCAACAGCCCGGCACTGCCCAGCATGAACTGGCGGCGGTTGAAGTACACGCCTTCGGGAGTGATTTCCGACGGCTGGATATCTGCGGGTTTCTTGATGAGCATGATGGTTTCTCCGGTGCTGTGTTTCTTTGTCGCAGCAACAAGCGGAATCTGACATGCAAACTTTACGATTGTTCAGGCTGATCTGATAGCCAATGGCTAATTTGTATGTACACGGCCGAGCAAGCCGCGGCATGGGCTGAAGGAGGGGGGGGATTCGGGGTGGCGTGGACGGCTGCCTGCGCGGTCTGCCGGGCGGGAATGGCCAGGTTGCAGCCAGCCATTGCCGCAGAAGTTTTTTGCAGAAAAATTTCTAAGTAGTTTTACATAGATCAAATTGTTTCCTATATAGAAAACAGTCACTTGAAGCCAATGGCTTCAGTCGTAACACAAGCAATAAAAAAGAGTGACTTTTCTTGTTAAGCGATGAATCAAATATTCAGGGAGCGGCAAAATGCACAGGTCATTGATTATTCTCGGTACGGCTTTGGCTGGGCTTGTTTCACAAGCGTATGCTTACGATGGGACTCTCACCATCAATGGCAATGTTTCTGCAGAAAGCTGCACCATCAGCGTGGCCGGGGGGGCCAGCAGCGGCAGCATCACCCTGCCCACGGTGTCGACCAAAGCGCTGGCTGTCGCCGCCGCCACCGCCGGTACCACGGATTTTTCCATTTCGCTGACCGCATGCAGCGGTGCCTCCACCCAGGCGGCCATCTGGTTTGAATACGACAGCAATGTCAATGCCGCCGGGCGCCTGATCAATACCGGCACGGCCAGGAATGTCGATGTCGCCTTGTATAACCTCTCGTCCACCACCCCCATCGCCGTCGGCCAGGGAAGTGGTGCGTTTGGCAGTAGCGGCGCGGCATTTCCGATCAGCAGTGGCACGGCCACCTTACGCTATCAGGCGAAATACTATGCCACGGGTGTGGCCGTCGCGGGCACGGTGACCGCCAGCGTCTACTACACGGTTCAGTACCAGTAACACACTCCTGCTAGCTTGCGCACGGAGCCGGGACCGCACTGACAAGACACCGGATTGCGCAAGGTCTGTCCACTAAGCTATATCTGCCTGTGCCTGACGGTGCCCTGCCGCTGTCCGGCGGTGTAGCCCCCACTGGTTGTGCTTCCACCTCTTCCCGTTCCGGCGGTCTGACCGTGCTGCGCATGCACTGCAGCCATTTGCAGCAAGCCTGCTGCGGCCCCGTACCTAGCCTTGAATATCCTGCGGATTGTTTGCCTGAACCTGCCTTGCGCCTGGGCTGCCAGGCTATCGGGTGAGTCGCTGCCGGGCAGTATGCGAACGACACCGTGCCTTGCCCGGCCGGGCTAGAGCTGATGAAAGCCCAGCCAGTACAGCAGCACGAAGATGGCCGAGGCGGCCAGCAGGGCGGTGGCCAGGGTGCTGATGAATTCGCGCAGGCTTGCCCGCTGACGCCGGTCCAGCAGCCAGCGTGCGATGGCATACAGCACGGCAAACAGCAGCAACAGGCGGAACAGGCGACCGATCATGGCGGGGACGGAGAGAAGAAAACCGGGCCGATTATGCGGTGCCGGCGGTACGGTAGCAAGCAAGGCTATGGATATAATCGGCCAGACAGGCGATGATAGCAGCCGTAGCCTACAGGAGGCTCCGCAGCGAGAATGGCCAGCAAGGCCGCCGGCGGGGCAATAATCAATAGAGGCCTTTTTTGTTATGTCTGATCTGACAAGGTCTGTCGGCATCGTAAAGGCACAGATCGCGGAGTTCGATACCCCGCTGCATCTGGCCAGCGCTGCCGTGCTGCCTGCCTACCAACTGTGTTTTGAAACCTATGGCACGCTCAATGCCGCGCGCAGCAATGCCATCCTGATCTGCCATGCGCTGTCCGGCCACCACCATGTGGCGGGGCGCTATGCTGCCGATGATAAGGCCGCCGGCTGGTGGGACAATATGGTGGGTCCCGGCAAGCCCATCGATACCGACCGTTTTTTTGTGGTGGGGCTGAACAATCTGGGCGGCTGCCACGGCAGTACCGGCCCGTCCTCCATCAATCCGGCCACCGGCCAGCCCTGGGGGTCTTCCTTTCCGGTGGTGACGGTGCCGGACTGGGTGCGCTCGCAAGCGCGGCTGGCCGACCGGCTGGGCATAGACCGCTGGGCGGCGGTGATTGGCGGCAGCCTGGGCGGCATGCAGGCCCTGCAGTGGAGCATCGACTACCCGGAGCGGGTGGCGCATGCGCTGGTGATTGCCTCGGCGCCCAAGCTGTCGGCACAGAACATTGCCTTCAACGACGTGGCCCGTCAGGCCATTCTCACCGACCCCGATTTCCATGGCGGCGACTTCTACGCCCAGCATGCCATTCCGCGCCGTGGCCTGCGGCTGGCGCGCATGCTGGGGCATATCACCTATCTGTCCGATGACGGCATGGGCGAGAAATTCGGCCGCATGCTGAAAAGTGGGGATTACCAGTTTGGTTTCGAGGTGGAATTCGAGATCGAATCCTACCTGCGCTACCAGGGCGACAAGTTTTCTGATTACTTCGATGCCAATACCTATCTGCTGATGACCAAGGCGCTGGATTACTTCGACCCGGCCAAGGACCTGAACGACGACCTGGTGGCGGCGCTGCGTAAAGCCAGTGCCCGCTTCATGGTGGCCAGTTTTACCTCGGACTGGCGCTTTTCGCCGGAGCGCTCACGCGAAATCGTCAAGGCGCTGGTGGCGGCGGACAAGGAAGTGGTGTACGGCGAAATCGAATCGGTACACGGCCATGATGCCTTCCTGATGCTGGACGAACCCTATGTCAAGCTGATGCGCGCCTATCTCAACCGCGTGGCCGAGGAGGTGAACGCATGAGCGCAAACCAAACCTTGCGGGCCGACCTGCAACTGATTGCCGACTGGGTGGCCCCCTCCAGCCGCGTGCTGGACCTGGGCTGCGGTGATGGTGCGCTGCTGTCCTGGCTGAACCGCCACAAGGCGGTGCGTGGCTATGGCGTGGACTTTGACGTCAACAATGTGGTGCGCTGCGTGGAAGCGGGCGTCAACGCCATCCAGGGCAACCTGGAAACCGGTCTGGCCGAGTTCGAAGACCAGCGCTTCGACCATGTGGTGTTGTCGCAGACCATCCAGGCCATGCACAATACCGAGCAGATTCTGGTGGAAATGCTGCGCGTGGGCCGCGAGGCCATCGTCACCTTCCCCAATTTCGGCTACTGGGAAAACCGCTGGCAAATCCTGCAAGGCCATATGCCGGTGTCGGAAACCATTCCCTACGAGTGGTATAACACGCCGAACATCCACTGGTGCATGCTGGGCGACTTCGAGGCGCTGTGTGCCAAGAATGGCATCCGCGTGCTGGAGCGGGTGGTGATGAACGAGGCAAAGCGCATTCATTTCCTGCCCAATCTGCGCGGTAGCCTGGCGTTCTACCGGGTAGCCCGCCAGCCCGGCTAAGTACCGATGACCCACAAAGGCGGCTACGGTCGCCTTTTTGCATTGCTGGCCCCGGCCACAAGGATTCATGAAACAAGCTCCCCTGCACTGGCGCGAGGCCATCCTGTCGCGCCGCATGCTGATTTGCGTGTTCACCGGCTTTGCTTCCGGTTTGCCGCTGTATCTGCTGATCAACCTGTTGCCAGCCTGGCTGCGCAGCGAAGGTGTCAATCTCAAGGCCATCGGCCTGTTTGCCCTGATCGGCCTGCCCTATACCTGGAAAT
This sequence comes from Aquitalea sp. ASV15, assembly GCF_016429115.1. NCBI lineage: Bacteria > Pseudomonadati > Pseudomonadota > Betaproteobacteria > Neisseriales > Chromobacteriaceae > Aquitalea > Aquitalea sp. ASV15. The sequence continues at coordinate 28,333 of NZ_JAELTZ010000044.1, forward strand.
TCCTGTGGTCGCCGCTGCTGGATCGTTTCGTGCCGCCGCTGCTGGGGCGACGGCGCGGCTGGATGCTGCTCAGCCAGCTGGCCCTGCTCATCAGCATGGCCCTGTTCGGCCTGTTCGATCCACGGCTGCAACTGCAGCAGATCGCCATGCTGGCGGCGGTGGTGGCCTTTTTCTCCGCCAGCCAGGACATCGTGCTGGATGCCTACCGCCGCGAGCTGCTGGACGAGGCCGAGCTGGGGCTGGGCAATGCCATCCATATCAATGCCTATCGGCTGGCCGGCCTGGTGCCGGGCTCTTTGTCGCTGATTCTGGCTGATCACACCAGTTGGGCCAATGTCTTCATCATCACCGCGCTGTTCATGCTGCCCGGGGTGCTGATGACCCTGCTGGTGAGTGAGCCCGCCTTGCGCGCCACGCCGCCGCGCACCCTGCGCGAAGCAGTGGTGGAGCCGTTTCACGAATTCATCCAGCGCCAGGGCTGGCAGGCTGCCGCCACCATTCTGGGCTTCATCTTCCTGTACAAGCTGGGTGACAGCATGGCCACCGCGCTGGCCACGCCGTTTTACCTGGACATGGGCTTTGCCAAGTCGCAGATCGGCCTGGTGGCCAAGAACGCCGGACTGTGGCCGGCGGTCATCGGCGGCCTGCTGGGCGGGGTGTGGATGCTCAAGCTGGGCATCAACCGTGCGCTATGGCTGTTTGGCGTGGTGCAGCTGCTGTCGATACTGGGCTTCGCCTGGCTGGCCAGCTATGGCCATTTTCAGCAGGTTGGTCCTGTCCAGTTAGGCCAGTTGGCCCTGGTGATCGGTTTCGAGGCGCTGGGCGTCGGCCTGGGGACGGCAGCCTTTGTCGCCTTTATCGCCCGCACCACCCATCCGGCCTATACCGCCACCCAGTTTGCCCTGTTTACCAGCTTGTCAGCGGTGCCGCGCACCTTTGCCAATGCCGCCACCGGCTATATTGTGGATGCCGTGGGCTGGGGCGGGTTTTTCCTGCTGTGCGCGGTACTGGCCTTGCCCGGCATGTTGTTGTTGCTGAAGGTGGCCCCGTGGCATGGGGACACCATCGACAAGGAAACGTCATGAAGCTGTTGCCTGTATTGCTGGCCTGCCTGCTACCCTTGCCGCTGCTGGCCGAACCGCAGCCCCTGCTGCTGGAGAAGGCTGGCGAGGCGGTCTCCGGCGAGGCCGTACCGGCCATGCAGCGGGTGGATTACCAATGCGCGGCCCATCGCCTGCTCAGCGTGGAATATCCGCAGCCGGAAGTGGCCGATGTGCTGCCCATCCGCATTCTCTGGCAGGGGCAGCACTACCGGCTGGTGCGGGTCAGCAGTGCCAGCGGTGTGCGTTATGCCAGCCAGCTGCTGGTGTGGTGGAACAAGGGCGAGCAGTCGGTCTTGCTCACCCGCGGCGGGCGTACGCTGGCGCGCGATTGCCAGCCGCTGGCAGCCGCCCCCATCCCTGCGGCCCCCACCCCGTCCGCACCATGAAAAAACCGGCCGTGATGGCCGGTTTTCAGGCTGCTGACAAAGTTATTTGGAGCGATTGTACTGGACCCGGCAAAGCCGGGCCTTTCGATTAAGTCACTGATTCCGCAGCCTTCCCATCTATCCGCCTTTCCCCCGTCCTGGCCTTGCCAATTGAAGAAAGGCGCCTCGCTTTCCTTTCAGAAAGCGAGAGGGTTGTTTGTCAAGGTGCCGCGTGATTCAGGCTTGCTTGCGATGCAGGTCGGGCAGCAGCACGGTAATCACTCCCAGCAAGGGCAGGAAGGCGCACAGCTGGTAGACGGTTTCGATGCCGTAATGGTCGGCTACCTTGCCCAGCACCGCCGCGCCGATGCCGCCAATGCCGAAGGCAAAGCCGAAGAACAGCCCGGACACCATGCCCACCTTGCCCGGCACCAGCTCCTGCGCATACACCAGGATGGCGGAGAAGGCCGAGGCCAGGATAAAGCCGATGATGAAGGACAGCACGCTGGTCCAGAACAGGTCCACATGCGGCAAGGCCAGGGTAAACGGTGCCACGCCCAGAATCGAAAACCAGATCACCCGCTTGCGGCCGATGGCATCGCCAATCGGCCCGCCCAGCACCGTGCCGGCGGCCACGGCAAACAGGAAGATGAACAAATGCAGCTGTGCCGCCTGAATACCCAGCCCGAAGTGCTGCATCAGGTAAAAGGTGAAATAGCTGGTAATGCTGGTGAGATAGAAATACTTGGAGAACACCAACAGCACCAGCACCCCCAGCGTGAACGCCGTACGCTGCGGTGACAGGCCGGTGGGCACAATGGCCTTGTGCGCCTTGGCCGTGCGTTGCTGGTGGCTATACCAGACGCCGATGCGCCACAGCACCAGCATGCCCAAGAGGGCCGCCAGCGAGAACCAGGCCAGGCTGGGCTGGCCGTAGGGAAACACCACCAGCGCCGCCAGCAAGGGGCCGGTGGCCGAGCCGGCATTGCCCCCTACTTGAAACAGCGACTGCGCCAGACCATGACGGCCGCCGGAGGCCATGCGCGCCACGCGCGAGGATTCCGGGTGGAAGATGGACGAGCCGGTGCCCACCAGTGCGGCGGCGATCAGCAGCACCGGATAGCTGGCGGCCACTGACAGCAGCAACAGGCCGCACAGGGTGGAGCCCATGCCGAAAACCAGCGAGTAGGGTAGTGGGCGCTTGTCGGTATAGATGCCGACCAGCGGCTGCAGCAGCGAGGCGGTGCACTGGTAAACCAGGGTCATCAGGCCGATCTGGGCAAAACTCAGGTGAAAGCCACCCTTGAGCACCGGGTAGATGGCCAGAATCAGCGACTGCAACATGTCGTTGAGGAAATGGGTAAAGCTGATGGCACCCAATACCCGGAAACGGGTGTCCTGCGGCGGTGCCATGCTCTGGCTGGCGCTTGTCATGATGATGTCGTCTTGTGGTGGTGGGTTCATCATGCTATCAAGGGGTGTCCTGCCCGTCCTGCGCATGAAGGGCAATCATCTGCGAGAAAATGACAGTCATGACTGATTATCAGCATCTGCACCAGTACGACACTGGTATTGCGCCGGTGGTGGCCAAGGCGCGCGATTATCCGGCCGGAGAAAGCACCCCGCGGCATGCCCATCCCACCGCCCAGCTCTTGTATGCGGTGGAAGGGGTGATGGTGGTGAGCACCGCACTGGGGCAGTGGATCGTGCCGCCTACCCGTGGCATCTGGCTGCCGATTGCCACCTGGCACCAGGTGCGGATGATCAGCGCGGTGCGCATGCGCACGGTGTATGTGCGGGAAGACAGCCTGGACGGGCTGCCGCAGGAATGCCGGGTGCTGGCCATTTCGCCCTTGTTGCGCGAGCTGATTCTGGCAGCCATGGATATCGCTGTGCCGTATGCGGCCGATTCGCGCGATGAGCGGCTGATGAAACTGCTGCTGGATGAAATCCGCAGCCTGCCCACGCTGGCGCTGTCCTTGCCACGGCCGCACAGTGCGGCCCTGCAAGGCCTGTGTGCTGCCTTGCAGGCCGATCCGGGTGATGCGCGTTCGGTGGAGGAGTGGGCCGCGCAACTGGCCATGGATGCGCGCACGCTGCAGCGGCGCTTCAGTCGCGAAACCGGCCTGTCGCTGGGGCAGTGGCGGCGGCAGGCCAGGCTGATTGCCGCACTGGAAAAGCTGGCGTGCGGGGCCAGCGTGCTGGAGGTGGCGCTGGATCTGGGCTATGCCAGCCCCAGTGCTTTTGCCACCATGTTCAAGCGCGAGCTGGGCGTATCACCCAGCAGCTTTTATGCGCCGCTGCCGGATGAACATGACTCGGTGATCTCCGGCGGCTAGGGCAGGGCGCGACGCAGCGCGTCCAGCTGCTGCAGGCTTTCATCCAGAATCAGCAATTGCAGCACCTGCTCGGCCAGTGCGCTGTCACCCTGGCGGTAAGCCTGGCTGAAGGCATCCACCGCCTGCGCATCCAGTTGGCCGCCCGTCAGGCGGTCCAGTCTTTGTCCCAGACCGGCGAAGCGCTCGGCCAGGCTGGTTTGCAGCCAGCCGGAAAGTGGCGGATTGAAGCCGCGCTTCTTGCGCTGGAAAAAGTCGGCCGGCAGCGCCGGGTGCATGGCACGACGGAAAATCAGCTTGGCCGGCGTGGTGTAGCGCTCGGCATCCGATGTGGCCAGCAGATGCTGGTACAGGCGGTGGTCCAGCAGCGGGGCACGGCTTTCCAGCCCGTGCGCCATGGTGCACAGATCGGATTTTTGCAGGATGTAGTCCGGCAGGTAATTGGCAAAATCGATGGCCAGCAGGCTTTGCAGGCCGGGGATGGCATCGTCGGCTTCCGGGCCGATGTCATCCGGTGCGCGCCAATAGCTGAGTTTCCCGAGTGCACGGCCGCCTTGCAGGAAACGGCGCTGGCCCGGTGTCAGACCGGAAAAGCGCAAGGAGTAAGCCGCACGCCAGTCCATGGCCATTTCCGTGGCCAGCTTGCCCTGCTTGCCGGACAAGGCCGTACGTATGCCCAGCGGCAGCCGGATATGCCGCCGCCAGCGCGTACGCAGATGCTTGTTCATGCGCTTGTAGCCGGCCAGCAGCTCGTCGCCACCATCGCCCACCAGCACCACCTTCACCTGTTTGCTGACCTCACGTGCCAGATACCAGGTGGGGAAGCTGGACGGGTCGGCAAAGGGCTGGTCCAGATCGGCCACGATGCGCGAGAAATCAGCCGCCAGGTTTTCCGGCATGGCGATGCGGATATTGCTCAGCCCCATGCGCTGCGCGGAGTCGGCCGCATCGACCGATTCATCCAGCTTGCTGCCGGGAAAAGCGGCGGTAAAGGTGGAAAACTGCTGATAGCCCTGTTCGGCCAGGCGGCTGGCGATCAGGGTGGAGTCAATGCCGCCGGACAACAGCACGCCCAGTGGACGGTCGGCCACGGTACGCATGGCCACGGCACGGTCCAGTTCCGGCAGCCAGTCGCCGGTTTCGGCCCCGGGTTGCCAGTAGCGGCG
>NZ_JAELTZ010000262.1:0-210 GCF_016429115.1 Aquitalea sp. ASV15
AGCCTCAACACCGCCGCCAGCATCAGCATCGGCAACGATGGTGCCGGCAGCGATCACGTCTACAACAAGACCGAAAGCGGCGCGGTGGTGGTCAGCGGCAGCACCACGGGGGTGGAAGCCGGCCAGACCGTCACCGTCACCTTTACCGACAGCCAGGGCCATAGCGCCAGCACCACCGCCCAGGTGGATGGCAGCGGCAACTGGACGGCC
>NZ_JAELTZ010000263.1:0-205 GCF_016429115.1 Aquitalea sp. ASV15
CCCCCCCCCCCCCCCCCCCCCCCCCCCCCCCCCCCCCCCCCCCCCCCCCCCCCTTTTCAAGCAGAAGACGGCATACGCGATCCTTGTTAATGTCTCGTGGGCTCGGAGATGTGTATAAGAGACAGGCATCAGCGTCAGCGCCAGCGTCAGCGACAAGGCCGGCAATACCGCCACCGCCAACACCGACACCGGCACGGGTCAGCCG
>NZ_JAELTZ010000045.1:0-31914 GCF_016429115.1 Aquitalea sp. ASV15
TATCGGTTATTCTGTTTTTTAAAGAGCGGTGCAGGTCGCTGCGTTTCGTTTCCGTCGCTGCGTTGTCTGCTGAGGAGGCGAACTATACCGCCCTGCCCTACCCTCGTCAACACTTTGTGCGAAGAAATCTGCACATTCCAGCAAAATCCCGGCCCGCTGCGCGCTAAGTAACTGAGCAACAAGCAACTATGCCGTGGGGGTTTTATTACGGCTTTGCTGCAAGTACAGCGCAGCGGACGGATAACGGCCTGCAGCAGCCATGAAAACCGGGCGATCTGGCGCAAAAAGCCGGCCTCATCCACCACACAGGCAGCAAAAAGCCCGGCGGGGCCGGGCTTTTTGTACCAAGAGCTACTCTATAGCTATATCAGCTACGGTAGTCGGCGTTGATTTTCACATAATCATAAGAGAAGTCGCAGGTCCAGACGGTGGCCTGTGCTGCGCCGCGCCCCAGTACCACGCGCACGGTGATTTCGCTCTGGCTCATCACGCGCTGGCCGTCTTCTTCCTTGTATTCCGGGTTACGACCGCCATTGCAGGCAACCAGTACATCATCCAGATACAAGGAGAGGCGATCGACATCCAGATCGCTGACACCGGCGTAGCCGATGGCGCACAGCAGGCGGCCCAGGTTCGGGTCGGAAGCGAAGAAGGCGGTCTTGACCAGCGGCGAGCGGGCGATGGCGTAGGCGACGTCCTTGCACTCGGCTACCGAACGGCCACCTTCGACCTTGACGCTGATGAACTTGGTGGCACCTTCGCCATCGCGGATGATGGCCTGGGCCAGCTCGGTGGCTGCATCCACCAGCGCGGCCTTGAGGATGGCGTAAGCCGGATGGTTGACCGAGTCGATACGCGGGGCGGCGCTTTTGCCGGTGGACACCAGGATGAAGCTGTCATTGGTGGAGGTGTCACCATCGACCGAGATGCAGTTAAAGGACAGGTCGGCCACTTCCTTGACCAGTTGTTCCAGCACCGGGCGGGTGACCTGCGCGTCGGTGGCAACAAAGCCCAGCATGGTAGCCATATTGGGATGAATCATGCCGGCGCCCTTGGCGATGCCGGTAATGCTGACTTTGGCGCCGTCGATTTCCAGCGTGCGGCTGGTGGCCTTGGGCGCGGTGTCGGTGGTCATGATGGCTTCGGCAGCTTCGGCCCAATTGGCCGGGCGGCGGGTCGGCAGCGCCTGGATGATCTTGTCGGCCGGCAGCGGCTCCAGAATGACGCCGGTGGAGAACGGCAGGATTTGCTCGACGGCGCAATCCAGTTCACCCGCCAGTGCCTGGCAAACCGACAGCGCACGTTGGCGGCCATCTTCACCGGTGCCGGCGTTGGCATTGCCGGTGTTCACCACCAGCGCGCGGATTTGCACGCCGGCATCCAGGTGTTTTTTGCTGATCTGTACCGGGGCGGCACAGAAGCGGTTCTGGGTGAAAACGCCGGCAACGGTATTGCCCTTGTCGATGCGGATGACCAGCACATCCTTACGATTGGCCTTTTTGATGCCGGCTTCGGCCACATTCAGTTCGATGCCATCGATGATGGCCAGCTTGTCGGCGCTAACCGGGGTCAGATTGACTGCCATGATGAGTTCTCCAATGCCTGCACGCTGACACGTGCCTGTTGCTTGCGTGTTGTGTGGCTCGATTGTAACGGAATCATTCCTGCTGGCTATCGAGGATTTGTTGCAACGCACTACCGTAGCGCGCCAGCTTCAGCTCGCCCAAGCCATGGACTTTTCCCAGTTCGCGCAGGTTTTGCGGGCGGCGCTCGACGATATCGCGCAGGGTGCGATCAGAAAAGACGGCATAGGCCGGCACATTGTGCTCATCGGCCATCTGCCGCCGCCAACGGCGCAGCGCCTGCCACAGCCGCTCTTCACGTTCGGTACGCAGCCAGCGGTCGGTATTGACGCTGCGTGCCTTGCTGTCGTCGGCCAGTGGGCGCAGGTAGATTTTTTCCTGCCCCTTGAGCAAGGGCCGGCAGGCGTTGGTCAACACCAGCGACTGGCCGCGGGCAATGTCTACTTGCAGGATCTTGCGCGCCACCAGCTGGCGGATCAGCGAACGCCAGGCGCGCTGGTTGTAATCACGGCCGATGCCGAAGGTGGACAGCTTGTCATGACCGAAACTGGTGACTGACTGGTTGCTACGCCCCAGCAGTACGTCCACCACGTGATTGGCGGCAAAGCGCTGCTCCACTCTATAGATGCAGGACAGCAGTTTTTGCACCGGCACGGTGGCATCAAAGGTGATGGGCGGGTTCAGGCAGTTATCGCAATGACCGCAGGGCTGGCTGGCCTCGCCAAAGTGGCTGAGGATTTGCTGGCGGCGGCAACTGGCGGTTTCGCAGAAGGCCAGCATGGCATCCAGTTTGGACAGTTCCACCTGCTTTTGCAGCTCGGCCATGTCCGAGCCCTGAATCATCTGGTTGAGCTGCACCATGTCGTTGAGGCCATAGCACAGCCAGCTGGAGGCTGGCAGTCCGTCGCGCCCGGCGCGGCCGGATTCCTGGTAGAAGTTTTCCGGGCTTTTGGGCAGATCGATATGGGCAACAAAGCGCACATCCGGCTTGTCGATGCCCATGCCGAAGGCCACGGTGGCCGCCATGACAATACCTTCTTCACGCAGAAACTCGCGCTGATGGCGCTCGCGTACCTCATGGCTGAGGCCGGCATGGTAAGGCAGTGCAGGAATGCCGTTCTGGCTGAGCCACTCGGCAGTTTCTTCCACCCGTTTGCGCGACAGGCAATAAACGATGCCGGAAGCACCGGGATATTCATTATTGATGAAGTCCAGCAGCTGCTTTTTGGCATTGTGCTTTTCCACCACCTGATAAAACAGGTTGGGACGGTCAAAGCTGGACAGGAACACCCGGGCATCGCCCAGCTTGAGGTAATGCAGGATGTCTTCGCGGGTTTGCGGATCGGCCGTGGCGGTGAGCGCGATGCGCGGTACCTGTGGATAATGTTCGGCCAGCAGGCCCAGCTGTTGATATTCCGGGCGGAAATCGTGTCCCCACTGGCTGACGCAATGCGCTTCGTCGATGGCAAACAGCGCAATGTCCAGCTGCGCCAGAAAATCGAGAAAGCGGGGTGTCAGCAGACGCTCGGGCGCGACATAGAGCAGATCGAGCGTACCGGCCCGCGCCTGCATGGCGATGGCGCGCGCATCTTCGGGCGAGGTGGCGGAATTAAGGCAGGCTGCGGCGACGCCCACTTCGGTCAGGGCGGCCACCTGGTCCTGCATCAGCGCGATCAGCGGCGACACCACGATGGCGATGCCCGGCCGCAACAGGGCAGGTATCTGGTAGCACAGGCTTTTGCCGCCGCCGGTAGGCATCAGCACCAGTGCGTGGCCGCCTTCGACGATATGGTTGACGATCTCCGCCTGTTGCCCACGAAACGCCGGGTAGCCAAAGATATTGCCAAGTAGGGAGAGTGCGTCCTGCATGCGGATAAAGAGTCCAGATCCGGCTGGCAACACCAGCGCGACAAATGGCAGCAACCTGTCGAAGTCATGGGAAGCTGCCTATTGTACGGCAAAGCGGCGGGCTGCAAAAAAAAGCCGCCCGGGAAGGGGCGGCAACAAGTTGGATGGAGACAATGTGAAACGAAGAGGAAAATGCTCTCGTGCATGAAAGACCATGCTGCCTGCGGGAAAGTTCCTAGCCACCGCCGCTGCAAGCTGACCGCATTGGTAAAAAACAGTGCGCAGCACGCACCATTTCCCCTGGCCACTGAACCTCAGGCAATCACCAAACCTCTATCACACGGCAACGTGCCCGCGCATGGCCCGCGCGATTTCCCCATGAGGGCGGCCTATGCGAAACTGTGCACATCAAACCGGAGATCAAGCATGTTTTATCGTCTGCTCGCCCTGGCAGCCTGTGGCAGCCTGCTGGCCGCCTGCACCACCCTGCCGCCCCAGACCAGTCCGACCAAGCCCCGTCCGGGCCCCGGCCCTGTCCTGCCCCAGGCGAATGCCGACTGGGAAAACCTGGGCGTATCACCCAACGGCAATATCCTGAACGAGCTGGACAAGCTGTCGATCAAGCAGCAAGGCGCGGTGGTCACCTTTCGCGACCGCAAGACCATTTTCAATCTGCGCAAGGAAAATTTCCTGTCCACCCCGCGCCACAAGGTTTCCATCAACAGCTGGCTGATCGACTGCTCGGCGCGTACTTTCCGGCTGACCGGCATGGTGCTGTTTGATGAAAATGGCCGCCAGATTGCCAGCTACACTTACAATGACAGCCAGATAAAGGCCATGCCGGTGACACAAAACTCTGCCAGCTTCCAGCAGATGCAATACGTATGCAAAGGCTTGGCCGGCTTCTGATATATTCGGAGCCAAACCGAGAAGCACCGCCCAGCCTGCCACGGGCCGGCTGGCGGAAAAATCACCGTCATTGAATTGTCAGCGCGTTCACCGGCATTGCCAGAGGGAGATCCCATGCACGCCATCCGTCGTGTGGTGTTCAATCAGAAAGGTGGAGTAGGCAAATCCACCATTACCGCCAACCTGGCGGCGGTTGCCGCCCGCCGTGGCAAGAAGGTATTGCTGATCGATCTGGATGCCCAGGGCAATGCCAGCCAGTACCTGAGCGGCGCCATCCAGCCTGCGATGGACAAGTCGGCGGCCGGCTTTTTTGGCCAGATGCTCAATATCAGCATGTACAGCAAGGATTTGCAGGATTTTGTCAGCGATACGCCGTTTGATGCGCTGCAGTTGCTGGCCTCGCACCCGGAGCTGAGCGAGCTGATGGTGAAGCTGGAAAGCCGCTACAAGATGTTCAAGCTGAAAGAAGCGCTGGACCAGGTCGCCACCGACTTTGATGAAATCTGGATCGATACCCCGCCGGCGCTGAATTTCTTTACCCGCTCGGCGCTGATCGCCGCCGACCGCTGCCTGATTCCGTTTGACTGCGATGCCTTCTCGCGCCAGGCGCTGTACAACCTGATGGCCAGCGTCGAGGAGATCCGTGCCGATCACAATCCGGCGCTGCAGGTGGAGGGCATCGTGGTCAACCAGTTCCAGCCGCGCGCCAGCCTGCCGGTACGACTGGTGGCCGAGCTACGGGCCGAAGGCCTGCCGGTGCTGGATCCGCCCTTGTCCGCCTCGGTCAAGATCCGCGAATCGCACGATGTGGCACGCCCGATGATCTATCTGGATCCCAAGCACAAGCTGGCCCTCGAATTCGCCGCGCTCTACGACAAGCTGGCCTGAGCCGGCAGGACACCATGTCGACCGGCCTGAGTCGCTTCACTTCCCTGCTGCTGGGAGCGCTACTGACCATTATCCTGCTCTGCGCGGAATACGCGCTATTGCTGGATAACGACCGCGTGCGCGAACAGGAAAAGCTGCAGCACTGGGGCGAACTGGGCACCGAACTCCTGGCCACCCGGCTGCAGGAAATGCTCGACCGGACCGACCTGCTGGCGCAAAGCCTGATTCGCCAGCGCCACAGCACCGGCACGCCGCCCAATCTGGGCGAGCTGGCGCCCACGGTACTGAAGGAAGAAAGCCGGTTTGGCGGCATCGGCATCGTGCGCCGCATCGAGCCGAACCAGCGTGCAGAATTCGAAGCGGCCATTGCCAACAGCATCCGCATGCTGAAAGACCGCCATCTGGTCACCAGCCCGCAACAGCCCATGTACTACCCGGTGGAAAGCTATCTGCCGGACGATGGCAATGCCCTGCCGCAAGGCATGGATCTGGGCAGCCTGGACAATGCGCGCCGCAAGATGGACCAGGCACGCAATCGCAACCAGCCCATGCTGATGTTCAACACCCTGGTTCCCGGCGCGCCGCCCCGGCTGGACATCATGGCCAACCTCAACGACGACGGCCACCTCTTGCTGGTGAACCTGCGCAGCGACCTGCTGCTGCAAAGCAGCCAGAGCAATCCCGACCAGCCCAATCCCTTGCAGCATGTGCGGCTGGTCGCCTGGAACCAGGAAGCGCCAGACCAGCCCAGCCTCGACTCGCATCCGCTGCAGGCGCTGCCATCCGGCAATCCGCTGCTGACCACCCGTCGCAGCATTGGCGGCTACGACCTGCTGTTTGGTGCCTATCCACTGGAAGACAACCAGCCGGCGCTCAGCGCACAGGGTTATGGCATTCTCGCCACCTCGGCGCTGGTCATGCTCCTGCTGCTGATCCTGCAGCAACGCCAGATCAGCAACAATCAGGGCCTGCGCACCCTGCTGCGCCGCCAGCATCACCAACTGGAGCTGAACAACCGCACCCTGCGCGAACAGATCAACGACCGCGCCAGTTCGGAACAGGCACTGGCGGAAAGCGAGGCGCGCCAGCGCGCCATCCTGCAAGCCAGCTCCGATGCCATCATCCTGATCAACCGCAGCGGCCTGATTACCCATGTCAATCCGGCGGCCGCCAAGCTGATCGGCCAGAGTGCCGAATCCATCGAACACCTGCCGGTCGGCTCCCTGCTCACCGAGCTGTACAGCCTGAGCCCCAGCATCAGCTTCGAATCGATTGCCGCCGCCCGGGAAGGCCGTACCTTCGAGGCCCACCTGCTGCGCAGCGACAACAGCCAGATGCCGGTCGAACTGTCGCTCAGCCGGGTGGAAGCGCCGGACGACTCCTTCTATGTGGCGGTATGCCGCGACATCAGCCTGCGCAAGGAACAGGAAGCCGCGCTGATCCGTCTGAAAAACAGCCTGGCCGAACAGGTGGAGGTGCAGAGCCGGCAGCTGGCGGCACTGCTGGAAGCCAGCCCCATGGCCATGGCCTATATCGTTGACCGGCACCTGCGCCGGGTCAACGGCGCCTTTCTCGACCTGTTCGAACGCGAGGAAGACGAAGTCATCGGCCAGACCACCCTGCCCTATTTCGAGAGCCAGGAACAATGGGAACGCACCGGGCGCGCGCTGTACAACCTGCTGAACGACGGCAAGGTGGTGCAGTCCGAAGTCAAGCTGCGCACCGGCAGCGGCAAGCTGATCTGGTGCCGCATGTTTGGCCGCGCAGTCAATCCCTCGGTGCCCAAGCTGGGCACCATCTGGCTGTACCAGGACTTCTCCGCCCAGCGCGAAATGGAAGACGCCCTGCGCCAGGCCAAGACCCTGGCCGAGGAAAACAGCCGCGCCAAGACCGAATTCCTGGCCAATATGTCGCATGAGCTGCGCACGCCGATGCATGCGATCCTCGGCTTTACCGAAATCGGCGAAGCCCGCGCCAGACAGCTGCAGGACGACAAACTGGAACAATACTTCCAGCGCATCCACAGCAGCGGCAACCGCCTGCTGCAATTGCTCAACGACCTGCTGGACCTGGCCAAGATGGAAGTGGGCAAGATGGACTACCACTTCGGTCATTTCGACCTGGCCCACTGCCTGCGCGAAGCCTGCGATGAAATGACCCCGCTGGCCAGCAACCACAACATCAAGCTCTATCTGTACTGCACACCGGAAAAACTGACCGCCGACATCGACCCCTTCCGCCTGGGCCAGGTGATACGCAATCTGCTGTCCAATGCCATCAAGTTCAGCCCGGCCGGCGAAGTAATCCGCATCACTGCCCGCTTGCAGCTCAATAGCCAGCAGCAGGAAGAAATCCTCATCTGTGTCGAAGACAGCGGCCCCGGCATTCCGGTGGACGAGGTCGAAACCATCTTCGACAAATTCATCCAGAGCAGCTCCACCAAGACCGGCGCCGGCGGCACCGGCCTGGGCCTGGCCATCTGCCGCGAAATTCTCCAGGCGCACCACGGCATCATCTTTGCCGAAAACCTCAGCCCGCGCGGTGCCGCCTTTACCGCTGTATTCCCCCGCAGGCACGACGCCAGCGCGGCTGGCGAAGGAAGCAACCATGTCACATCGACTTTTACTCGTTGACGACGAGCCCTTCAATCTGGAACTGATGACCGAGCTGCTGGAGGCAGCCGGCTACGAAACCGTGTGTGCCGAAAGCGGCGAACAGGCGTGGGAGATCCTCCAGCGGCAAGGCAGCAGCCTGTCCACCGTGCTGCTCGACAAGATGATGCCCGGCCTCAACGGCTTTGATGTGCTCAAGCGCATCAAGAACACCCCCGAGCTGAATTTCCTGCCGGTCATCATGCAGACCGCCATCAATTCGCCGGCCAGCGTGCAGGAAGGCATGGAGGCCGGTGCCTTCTACTACCTGACCAAACCCTTCTCGCGCGACATGCTGCTGGCCGTGGTCAAGGCAGCCCACAGCCACTGGGACCGCCACCAGGCCTTTCGCGAACTGGCCAAGCAGCATCTGGACGCACTGGCGCAATTGCAGCAGGCAGAATTCCGCCTGCGCACACTGAAGGAAGCCCAGACCGTCACCGCCTTGCTGGCCCGCACCTGCCCGCAACCGGAAAAAGTCGCCACCGGCCTGTTCGAGCTGATGGTCAACGCGGTGGAGCACGGCAACCTCGGCATCAGCTACGAAGAAAAGACCCGGCTGCAGGCCGACGGCGACTGGGAAAGCGAGCTGGAGCGCCGCCAGCGTGACCCGATACTGGGCCAGCGCGAAGTCAGCATCGGTTTTCTGCGCGAACCCGACCGTTTCAGCTTCACCATCCAGGACATGGGTGAAGGCTTTGACTGGCAGCAATATGAAGACTGCCCGGCCGCTTCGCTGATGGCCAGCCACGGGCGCGGCATACTGATTGCCCGCAAGCTGTCGTTTGACCAGGTGGAATACCAGGGCAAGGGTAACTGCGTGGTGGCCCGCATCCAGCGCCAGGGCTAGCCGGACGAGTCGGTGGCCTGCGGCGCCTCATCCCGGGCACAAGGCCCGGCACTGCGCCAGTAGCGCGCGGCCAGCCGGCGATAACAGTCATAATGCAGCTCCGCCCCCAGGGTGAGGCTGAGCAGGCCATCGGCATCGGTACGCAACACCCGGCCCTGCTGCTGCAGCGATGCCAGCACCAGCGGATGCGGGTGACGGTAGCGGTTGAGAAACCCGGCACTCAGCACCGACACTTGCGGCTGCAGCATTTCCAGCCACAGCGGTGCCGTGGAAGTGCGGCTGCCATGATGCCCGGCCACCAGCACGCTACTACGCAATTGCTGGCCATAATCCGCCACCAGCCGCTCCTCCACGGCACGCGGCGCATCGCCGGTCAGCATCAGCGCATGGCGCTGGCCCGCCACCCGCAATACGCAGCTATGGCTGTTGTCATCGGCCAGCACGTCCGCCACCGGCGGCCATAACACATCAAAGCGGATACCATCCCAGGCCCAGCTCTGACCGCGCTGGCACAGCTGGCCGGACAAGCCGTATTGCTCCAGCGTGGCCTGCTGTCCGGCCAGAATGCGTCGCACCGGCAAGGCCGCTACGATGTCGGCCGCAGCCGCATCATGGTCCTTGTCGTTATGCGACAGCAGCAGGGTATCCAGTTGCCGTATGCCCAGCCCCTGCAATTGCGGCAACACCCAGCGCCCGCCCTCGGCCGCCCCGGTATCAAACAGCAGGGCATGCTGCCGGGTCTGGATCAGCACCGACAAGCCCTGCCCCACATCCAGCACCACAACGCGGAATTCCCCGACCGCCGGTGGCGGTGGCTGATAACACAAGGTCGGCAACAGCAGGCTGGCCCCCAGCCAGCGACCGGGCATGCCGGCGGGCGCCAGCAGGTACAGGCTGCCGATCCCGCCCAGCAATAACAGCGGCCATGGCGCGGCGGCCACTTGCAGCATTGGCCATTGCGCCAGCCAGTCCACGCCACGGTAAAACCACTCGGCCAGCCAGCCGCTCAGCAGCAAGGGCCACGCCCATGGCAGTGCCACCGCCAGCAGCGCCAGCGGCGTGAGCAAGACCGAGACAAAGGGAATGGCCACGGCATTGGCCAGTGGGGACACCAGCGGAAACTGACCAAACAGGCTGAGCAAGGGCAACAAGGAAGCCACGGTAGCGGCCCATTGCCCCAGCAGCAGCTGGCGCGCCTTGCCGGCAGGACGGCGGCGCCCAGCCGACGACAGCATCAGCGCCGCCACCAGCCCGAAAGACAGCCACAGCCCAGGTGCCAGTACGGCAAAGGGGTCGATCAGCAACACCAGCACCAGCGCCAGCCACCACATATGCAGGCCGGACCAGCGCCGCCGCCATAGCAGCATCAGCGCCATGCAGCCCAGCATGTACAGGGTGCGCTGGGTGGGCACCGAAAAACCCGCCAGCACCGCATAACCGGCGGCCGCCAGGACGCCGCTGCCGACGATGAGCAAGCGTGGAGGGCAGGCCGTCACGGGCCAGCGGCGCAGCAGGACGGCCACGATGGCGGCGACCATGCCGGCCACCATGGTGATATGCAGGCCGGAGATCGACACCAGATGAGTCAGCCCGGTTCGGGCCAGGCTTTGCCACTCGGCACGGGCAATGCGCTGCTGCGCCCCCACCGTGAGGCCGGCCACCAGTCCGGCAGCCCGGCTGCGCCCCAGCACCGCCTCGATACGCAACACCAGCCGCTCGCGCAGCCGGTCCACCCAGGCAGTGGCATCCTGCGCCTCGCCCAACAGCCGGGCACCGGGCTGGACCGTGCCACTGGCCAGCACGCCTTCCGACCATAGCCACTGCTCGGCATCAAAACCGAAGGGGTTGGCGGTGGACTGGCGCGGCCGGAAGCGCGCCGTCAGCTGCCAGCGTTGGCCGGCATGCCATGGTGCAGCCATGAGTGGCTCACCCTTGCGGGCAAACACCGTCAATTGCACCCGCGCTGGCAGACGGGCGCCCTCAGTCAGCACCCGCTCCACCTCGAACAGCATACGCACACCATACTCCCCCGGAGTGGGCAGCCCGCGCACCACACCCTCCAGCAACACGGGGCGCTGCCACTGCGTGGGCGGCAACTCCTGCGCCAGCCGCCATTGCGCCCGCGCATCGGCATAGCCCAGCCCCAGCAGAAAGGCCGCCAGCCAGCCGGCCAGCATGGCCGGGCGCGGACTGGCCAGCCACATCAGCAGCCATGCCAGCAGGCACAGACCGCCCAGGTTCCACAAGGAAGGCAGCTGTGGCAGAAAGGCGCAGCACACCACGCCGCACACAAACAAGGCAAGTTTCAGCATGCGGCTGTTATGCCGCCTGCCGCGGTGGCTGGCAATGGCGGCCCGGACAGGCTGCTTGCCGCCGTGCGGCGCATCCCGTATCGTGCCGGCAGTCATTCAAGGAAGCCCCATGACCGTCACCCCCCTGTTCTGCGCCGAAAGCGCACGCCGCGACTATGCCGAAGTGCTGGCCAGCCGCTTTGCCCTGCCCTTGCTCAGCCACCGCCCCACAGAAGGCTACTGGCTGGAGCTGGGTGCCGAACGGCTGGAACTGGTCACCACCGGCAAACACGGTGCCGTGTATGCCGAATTTGTCGAAGGCGCTGCGCGCCATCGCCGCGAACAGGGCGGCGGTCGTGGCCAGCCGGTGGCCAAGGCGGTGGGGCTGAAAGGGGCAAAAGAGCTGCCGCATGTGGTGGATGCCACGGCGGGCCTGGGGCGCGACAGCTTCGTGCTGGCCAGCCTGGGCTGCCAGGTCACCATGGTGGAGCGCTCACCGGTGGCGGCGGCCTTGCTGTTTGATGCCCTGGAACGGGCGGCGCGCGCAGCCGATACCGCCGCCATTGCGGCGCGCATGCAGCTGGTACATGCCAACTCGGCAGACTGGCTGCGGCAGTTGCCACCGGAACAGCGCCCCGAGGTGGTGTTTGTCGACCCCATGTTCCCGGACACCGACAAGAAAAGCGCGGCCGCCAAAAAAGACATGCAGGCCTTCCAGCAGGTAATTGGCGATGATATGGACAGCGCCCGCCTGCTGGAAGCCGCCATCACCGCCGCCAGCGTACGGGTGGTGGTGAAACGGCCACGGCTGGGGGCACCGATTGAAGGCATCAAGCCTTCGGCGGTACTGGATGGCAAATCCACCCGCTTCGACCTCTACATTATCAAGGCGCTGCGCCCACAGGACAGCCAGTAAGCACAAGGTGCTTGCCTGTCTGGCCGACCAGGCCTAGCCTTGCTGTGCCACACCCTGATCCCAACGAGAAAGTCCTCCATGAGCCTGAGCTTTGCCCAACTGCTAGACCAGTACTGGTCGGCCCAGAAATGGGAAGTCAACCTGCTGATCACCTGCAATCTGCTGGGTGGCCTGCTGCTGGGCTGCCTGGTGGGCTATGAACGCTGGTCGAATGGCCGCGCTGCCGGCATGCGTACCTATGGCCTGGTGTCGATGGCGGCCACCGGCGTCATCAGCATGATCGGCTATTCGGGTTTCTGGTATGGCGGTGTCCACGCCGACATCATGCATGGCGACATGACCCGCGTGGCCCAAGGGGTGCTGACCGGGGTGGGCTTTCTGGGTGCCGGTATGATCATGAAGGAAGGCATGTCCATCAGCGGCCTGACCTCGGCCGCCTCGGTGTGGATGTCCTCGGTGATCGGCATTCTGGTGGGTGTGGGCTTTTATCTGTCCGCCATCGCCGTCACCCTGCTGTGCATCCTGTGCATGCGGGTGCTGAACTGGATGGAAGACCGCCTGCCGCGACGCTTCAGCCTGTTTGTCACACTGGTGGCCAAACAGGGACACCACTGGACGGTGCAGCAGTTATGCACAGACTTGCGCGCACTCGGTGTCATCGTGCATGAGGAAAGCATTGCGCTGAAAGTGGGCAAGGATGCCACCGAGTGGAATTTTCTGGTGTCGGCACTGAACAAGCATCATCTGATCAATGTGGTCGATCTGTCGCGCGAAATCATCCAGCTGGAGCATATCGAAACCTTCAGCGTGCAGCCGGCGCGCAACTGAGCCCGCTCAGCCCTGCGGCTGCCAGCCGTCATGGCGCAGACGCTCTGCCACCGCAGTCGCGGAACGCCGACAAGCCAGTACCGGAATGCCGCGCGCCGCTGCGGTATCACGGTAGTGACGCATGGCGTTGTGGCCCAGGTAGTCGGTCAGCAGAATCAGCATCTGGGTGTTTTTGGGTAGTGGCAACTTGCGCTGGTGCAGCGTATTACGGCCGGTAATATGGCGGGCAATACGGATATCGTACAGGGCCAGCACATCCGGAATCTGTCCCAGGCTATCGCCGCCGATCAGCAGGGCATCCATGTCAGTCCTCCTCGTGCCGCACTGCGGCCGTGTGATGGACAAACTGTAACTGGCTCGGAAAATTCCTAAAAATAATAAAAAATGGATTTGATATTCCGGCAAGACCGGTCAAGACTGCGCCACCCCTCCCGCCCCCTGAGGTAAAATGCCGCCATGCAAACCGAAGACCGCCTGAATGAACTGGAAGTGAAAATCGCTTTCCAGGACGACCTGCTCGACAGCCTCAACGCCACCGTCGCCCGCCAGCAGCAACAAATCGACCTGTTGCAACAACAATTGCGCCTGGTCTACCAGCAATTCAAGGCCGCCCAGCCCGATAGCGGCAATAGCGGCGGCTCGCTGCGCGACGACATTCCGCCGCACTACTGATCATCAGCTGTTTTTGCGCTTGCGGGATACCACGGCTTCAATGTTCTTGCGGGCAATCAGCGGGGCCGATGCCGTCAAGGGCTTGGCGGCGGCGGCGGCCACTGGCGCTTGCAGCCACTGATGCATGATCAGGCAATCAACCAAGCCCAGGCTGGGGTGCCGGTAAGCGCCCGGCACCCGGCCTACCTCGGCAAAGCCCAGCTTTTTCCACAGGGCGACCGCCACGCTATTGCTGGCCACCACCGCATTGAACTGCATGGCCAGATACCCCAGTTCCCGTCCACGCTGTTGTGAATGCGCGCACAGTGCCGCCGCCACCCCTTTGCCACGCGCGGCAGGGGCCACCATATAGCCGCAATTGCACACATGGCCGCCCGGCCCGGCGGCATTGGGCTTGATGAAATAGCTGCCCAGCAGCACGCCGTCCTCCTCGGCCAGCCAGGTTTCCTGCGGTAGCTCACACCACAACGCCCGCGCCTGTGCCTCGCTCAGTTGCGGGTCGTAGGCATAGCTGTCCTGCGCCTGGATGATGTGATGAAACGTCGGCCAGAAGGCCGGAAAATCGTCCGCGTGCATACGCCGGATATTCATGCTTTCTCCTGTGCAGCCACTGGCTGCGTCATCTTGCCGGAGAGCAGGCTGGCGGCGGCAATCAAGGCTCCGCCCAGCCACTCCTGCAAACTCATGCGTTCGCCGGCCAGCCAGTAGGCGGACAGCGCGGCAAACACCAGCTCCAGCAGCATCAAGGTCATGGCCTGACTGGCCGGCAACAGGCTGACGCCATGCTGGGAAATGATGCTGGTGGCCAGCAAGGTCATGCCCAGCAGTGCCAGCAACAGCCAGGCTGGCAACGATGTATCCAGCACGGCTCCCAGTTGCTGACGGCTGGCCAGCGCGATCAAGCCCATCAGGGCAACACCAAACCAGATGGTGGCCGACTTGACCGGCACCGGCAGATTGCGCGCGCGCTTGCTCAGCACATTGCCCAGCGCAAAGCTGATGCCGCCGGACAGGGCCAGCCATTCATAGCGCTGGCTGAGCAGCGCCGCCCCCTCCAGCAGGCCGGGACGATACAGGATGATCAGGCAGCCTGCCAGCGACAGCCCCACCAGCAGCCACCCGGTCCGGGTGAGTTTTTCCTGTAATAGCAGGCGGGAAAACAGGGCCGTCCACAAGGGCGACAGGTAAAACAGCAGCAGCACCCGCATCACCATGCCCTCCGACACCGCCCAGGTATAGCTGAAATTGCACCAGCCAAACAGCAGGGCCAGCAGCGGTAATACCGGGTGCCAGCGCAGCTGGCGGCGATACACATCAAAGAACAGGGCAATGCCCAGCATGGCGGCAATCAGGTACACCAGCAGCGAGGTTTGCGCGATGCTGACACCCCGCTCGTTCAGCGCGCGAAACGGGTACCACATCAGGCCCCAGACCAGGGCGGTGGTCAGAATGGCAGCGATGGCAAGAAGCTTTTGTTTTACAAGAGGCATCACGATTTCTTAAGATGAGCGATTGTGCGGCTTTGCCTTGGCAAGGCCAAACCAGACCAGAAGCAGATGGCATGACCAAGCTGCTCCCACAGCATAGAGAGAACCAAGCGTGAATCCCCACCTGGACAGCCTGCAACCCTATCCCTTCCAGCGTTTGCGTCAGCTGATGGCTGGTGCGGTCCCGGCTGACAAGCCACACATCAACCTGTCGATCGGCGAGCCCAAGCACCCGACGCCGGACGTCATCAAACAGGCGCTGGTCAATGCCCTGGGCGGCCTGGCCGTCTACCCGGCCACGCTGGGCAGCCCGGAATTGCGCCAGGCCTGCGCCGACTGGATGCAGCGCCGCTACGGTCTGCAACTGGACGCCGAAAAAGAAATCCTGCCGGTCAATGGCAGCCGCGAGGCGCTGTTTGCCTTTGTCCAGACCGTGATCGACAGCCAGCGGGCAGAAAAACCGGTGGTGATTTCACCCAACCCGTTTTACCAGATTTACGAAGGCGCGGCACTGCTGGCAGGGGCTGAGCCCTTCTATGTCAACTGCACCGCCAGCACGGGTTTTCAGCCGGACTGGGCCAGCGTGCCGGAAAGCGTATGGGCACGGACCCAGCTGGTATTCCTGTGCAGCCCGGGCAACCCCACCGGCGCGGTGATGTCGCTGGACGACTGGCAGAAGCTGTTCGCCCTGTCCGACCGCTACGGCTTTGTCATCGCCAGTGACGAGTGCTATTCGGAAATCCACTTCGGCCAGCCACCGCTGGGCGGGCTGGAGGCCGCCAGCAAGCTGGGCCGCGGCTTCGAGCGACTGGTGATGTTCACCAGCCTGTCCAAGCGCTCCAATGCGCCGGGCATGCGCTCCGGCTTTGTGGCGGGCGACGCCGCCCTGCTGGCCAGATTCATGCTGTACCGCACTTATCAGGGTGGCGCGATGAGCCCCACCATCCAGGCCGCCAGCGTGGCCGCCTGGAACGACGAAGCCCATGTCGAGGAAAACCGTGCGGCGTATATCACCAAGTTCCAGGCCGTGACACCACTACTGGCCGAGGTGCTGGATGTGGCCTTGCCGGATGCCAGCTTCTACCTGTGGGCCAAAGTACCCGGTGGCGATGATGCCGCCTTTGCCCGCGCGCTGTTCGAGCAGGAGCACATTACCGTCCTGCCCGGCTCCTTCCTGGCCCGCACCGCCCATGGTGTGAATCCGGGCAGTGGCTATATCCGTATCGCTCTGGTCGCGACACTGGCAGAATGTCAGGCTGCCGCCGAGCGCATCGTGCGTTTCGTCAAGACCACTCATCTATAAAAGCGACATCCACCTGTTATGACTGTTTCCATTCACATTGCCAAAGGACTTCATCACATGCACCCGATCCAAGCCCTGATTGAAGAGGCGTTCGAAAAGCGCGCCGACATCACCCCCGCCACCGTATCGGTCGAACTGAAAGCCGCCATCAGCCAGGTTATCGACGAACTGGACAATGGCCACCTGCGCGTGGCGGAGAAGGTAGACGGCGACTGGGTAGTCAACCAGTGGGTCAAGAAAGCCGTGCTGCTGTCCTTCCGCATTCGCGACAATGTGGTGCAGGACGATGGCGTCAGCCGCTATTTCGACAAGGTCGATACCAAGTTCCATGACTGGAGCGAAGCCCACTTCAAGGAAGCCGGCTTCCGCGTGGTGCCGGGTGCCGTGGCACGCAAGGGCAGCTTCATTGCCAAGAACACCGTGCTGATGCCGTCCTACGTCAATATCGGTGCCTATGTGGACGAAGGCACCATGGTGGACACCTGGGCCACCGTCGGCTCCTGCGCCCAGATCGGCAAGAACGTGCACCTGTCCGGCGGCGTGGGCATTGGCGGCGTGCTGGAACCGCTGCAGGCCGGCCCCACCATCATTGAAGACAACTGCTTCATCGGCGCCCGCTCCGAAGTGGTGGAAGGCGTGATCGTGGGCGAAGGCTCGGTGATCTCCATGGGCGTGTACATCGGCCAGTCCACCAAGATCTACGACCGCGAAACCGGCGAAGTGACTTATGGCCGCATCCCGCCGGGTTCGGTGGTGGTCTCCGGCAACCTGCCGTCCAAGGATGGCAGCCACAGCCTGTACTGCGCCGTCATCGTGAAGAAGGTGGATGCACAAACCCGCAGCAAAACCAGCATCAACGACCTGCTGCGCGGCGTATAAAGCATGCACCCGCTGGCAGGCCCTGCCAGCGCAGGCTGCACGGACCCGGCCCTGCCGGGTCTTTGTCATTTTCTGACCGTCTCCGCCGCACATTGCCGCAAACAGCTTGCGGCAATATCATGCCAATGAAATAATCAGCCTGTGTAATTTTTATTGTTGCTTCAAACTTTTTTAAATAAAACAGACAAATTACACTTGTCAGGATTCGTCCTTGCAATGCAACATCGTTACATGCTGAAACCTTATGTATTTGGCGAGACTCCTACAACCCTATAAAATCCATCTGTCTTGGACCCAGACAAGTCCTGGACTTCACTCGTGTTTTTATCCGGAAAATCCGTGTCTTCAGACCATTTCATCGAATTCAGGAATGTCAGTTTCGCCTACGGCGAGCGCCCCATCCTGAACAACATCAGCCTCGCCATCCCGCGCGGCAAGCTGGTCGCCATCATGGGGGGCAGCGGCAGTGGCAAAACCACCATGCTGCGCCTGATCTCCGGCCAGATCCGTCCCAGTGCCGGCCAGGTACTGGTAGACGGCCGCAATGTGGCGGACATGAACCATGCCGAACTGTTCGAGCATCGCCGCCGCATGGGCATGCTCTTCCAGTTTGGCGCCCTGTTTACCGACCTGTCGGTAGAAGACAATGTGGCCTTCCCCATCCGCGAGCACACCCGGCTGGCCGACAGCATGATTCATGATCTGGTGATCATGAAGCTTTCCGCCGTGGGCCTGCGCGGCACCCAGGCACTGATGCCGGCCGAGCTGTCCGGCGGCATGGCCCGCCGCGTGGCGCTGGCGCGTGCCATCGCTCTGGACCCGCAGCTGATGCTGTACGACGAGCCCTTCACCGGTCTCGATCCGATCTCGCTGGGCGTCATCGCCCACCTGATCAAGAAACTGAACGATGCACTGGGTACCACCTCCATCATGGTGACCCACGATGTGCACAAATCGCTGGATATCGTCGACTACGTTTACTTCGTCTCCAATGGCGCAGTGGTCGCAGCCGGCACGCCGGCCGAAATCCGCGCCTCCCCCTCGCCCTGGGTACACCAGTTCATGTGGGGCGAGGCCGATGGCCCGGTACATTTTGCCTACCCTGCCAGCACTTCGCTGCAGCAGGACCTGGGCCTGAAAGGAGGCCAGCATGACTGAGCTGCTGCTGTCACCGCTGCGCCGGCTGGGACACACCACCATCAATGCCATCTGGCGGCTGGGTTTCATCACCCGCTTCCTGCTGGCCATCCTGCGCTATTCCGGCCAGAGCCTGCTGCGCTTCAACCTCACCATCCGCGAGATCTACTTTGCCGGGGTGATGTCGGTCATCATCGTGGTGGTATCCGGCCTGTTTGTCGGCATGGTACTGGGCTTGCAGGGTTACAACACCCTGTCGCGCTTTGGCTCGGCCGATGCCCTGGGCGCGCTGGTCGCCCTGTCGCTGCTGCGTGAACTGGGCCCGGTGCTGGCTGCATTGCTGTTTTCCAGCCGCGCCGGCAGCGCCATGACGGCGGAAATCGGCCTGATGAAGGCCACCGAGCAGCTGGACGCCATGAGCGTGATGGCGGTCAACCCGATCGCCCGCGTGGTGGCCCCGCGCTTCTGGGCCGGCGTGATTTCCATGCCCATCCTGGCCGCCATGTTCAATGTGATGGGGATTTTTGGTGGCTATCTGATTGGCGTGGTGATGATAGGCCTGGATTCGGGCACCTTCTGGTCGCAGATGCAGAACAACGTCGACCTGCACTACGACGTGGTCAATGGCCTGATCAAGAGCCTGTGCTTCGGCATCGCCGTCACGCTGATCGCCGTATTCGAAGGCTATGACGCCACGCCCACCGCGGCCGGCGTATCCGCCGCCACCACCCGCACGGTGGTGACATCGGCTCTGGTAATCCTGGCGGTGGACTTTGTCCTCACCGCCTTCATGTTCTAGGAAATGGGTAATGAAACGCTCTACTATTGATTTGTGGGTAGGCCTGTTTGTGGCACTCGGCATTGCGGCGGTGGTCTTCATGTCGCTCAAGGTGGCCAATCTCACACCGCAAAGCGCGGACCAGACCTACACCCTGTATGCCGATTTCGACAATATCGGCGGCCTGAAAGTGAAGGCACCGGTCAAGGAAGCCGGCGTGGTGGTTGGCCGTGTCGGCGCCATCCAGCTCGATACCAAAACCTACCGGGCCCGCGTCACGCTGAATCTGGACAAGCAATACACCTTCAGCCGCGACGCCAGCGCGGAAATCCTGACGGCCGGCCTGCTGGGCGAGCAGTATATCGGCCTGCTGCAAGGGGGTGACCCGGACGTGCTGAAGGCCGGCGAACACATCACGCTGACCTCGTCCGCCCTGGTGCTGGAACAGCTGATCGGCAAGTTCATGACCAGCTTCTCCGGCGGCAATTCGGCCAAGAGCAACGCCTCGGCCGCGCAGTAAATTCCAGCCATAGTGCATAACCAATAAAGACTGACACACATCATGAAAAAACTGATCGCATGCTTTCTCGTCCTGCTGGGCCTGAGCGCCCACACCATGGCCGCCACCGACAATCCGGCTGATCTGGTACGCGACACCTCGCGCCAGATCATGGATGTCCTGAAACAGGAAAACGGCAAGAACACCAAGCAGATCCGTCAGCAAGTCGAAGCGCTGGCCGTGCCGCAATTCGATTTCCAGCGCATGACCGCGCTGGCGGTGGGCTTGGGCTGGCGTCAGGCCAGCCCGGCGCAGCAAAGCGCGCTGGCCCAGCAATTCCAGACCCTGCTGGTGCGGACCTACTCCACCACCATGACCCGCTTCAAGAGCGCCCAGATCGACATCCAGCCTAATGTCGTACTCGGCAACAGCGGCCGCGAAGCCACCGTCAAGTCCACCGTCAGCCTGCCGGGCAACGACAAGGGCCCGGTCGCTGTCGACTACACCCTGTACAAGACCCCGCAGGGCTGGAAGGTCTTCAATGTCAGCGTGGAAGGTGCCAGTCTGGTCACCGTCTATCGCAACCAGTTCAATCAGGAAATCAACAAGAACGGTGTGGATGGCCTGATCAAGATGCTGCAGGACAAGAACGCCGCCCTGCCGGCTGCCAAATAAGGACGCATGCCATGTTCGAGGAAACCGCCAGCGGGCAGGGCCGCCTGTCCGGCAAGCTGGACATGAACAGCAGTGCGGACTTGCTGGCCACACTGACCGCCCGTGTCGCCCGCGCCCCGCTGCAGCTGGACCTGTCCGGCATCAGCGAAGCGGACTCCTCGGCTGTCGCCCTGCTGCTGGCCTGCCGCCGTGCTGCAGAGCAGGCTGGGCAGACCCTGCAGCTGCAGAACTGGCCCAGCCGTCTGTCCGATCTGGTAGAACTGTATGCACTGCGCGAGCTGCTGAGCAGCCCGCAAGGAGAATAAACCATGACCCGCAAGCACCGCCTGTTGCCGGCGAGTCTGTTGGCCGGCAGCCTGTTGCTGGCCGGCTGTGCCAGTACTCACCCTGCCACACCGCAAGACCCGTACGAGTCGTTCAACCGCTCGATGTATGCCTTTAACGATGCAGCTGACCGCTGGGTGATGAAGCCGGCCGCCCAGGGCTATCACGCCATCACCCCCGGCCCCTTCCGTACCGCGGTCGGCAACTTCTTCGACAACTTCAAGGATGTGTACAGCGCAGCCAACAACCTGTTGCAGGCCGAGCCGGAAAAAGCGCTCAACGACATCATGCGGGTCGCACTGAACAGCACCTTCGGCTTGTTCGGCCTGATCGACATCGCCACCCCCGCCGGACTGAAGAACAACAAGACCTCGCTGGGCGATACTTTTGCCCATTGGGGCTGGAAGAGCAGCAACTACCTGGTGCTGCCGTTCTTTGGCCCCAGTACGGTACGCGACGGGCTGGGCCTGGGGGTAGCGCTGGGCATCAATGGTCCGGAACGACTGGTCTATCACAACACCAATGAGGCCATCGCCTTTTATGGTGTTTACGGGGTGAATACCCGCGCCCGCTATCTGGATCTGGACGAAAGCCTGTATGCGGCAGCACTGGACCCTTACAGCTATATCCGCGATGGCTATCTGCAGATGCGTGCCAGACAGCTTGGCCTGCCCAACCCCACCCAGAACGACGACATGAATATCGACGACCTGGTCAGCAGCCCGGCCAATGCTTCGGCCCCTGAGGCCGCAGCAGCTCCTGCCGCCAACAACAGCGAGCACGCCGAAGCTTCGGCAGCCGCACACGCAGAAGCCTCGGCCGCGCAGTAAGGCCATCTTGCTTTGTCGTATCAAAGGCAGCCTGCGGGCTGCCTTTTTCATTGGCGCAGTGGTGGCACTTGATCTGGCACAAGATCATCAACGACATAAATATTAGAATTTACTAAATTATTAGACCGGAGTTGATCATGGAACAGCGCCACATCCCGCAACAAGCACTGGAATACCTGACCCACTGTCTGCGCCATGCCGTTTCCAACGGCCAATACCTGACGCCCGCGCTACTGGAAGAGGCCATCGCTGCCTACAGCGCCGAGCATCCGCAGCAAGCCATCCAGATCCAGCACTGAGTCCTGCACTCTACCGCCCGAGCGGCCACCCGGCCGCTTGCTACCGGTCAGGGCTCCCCCCGCCTGCGCGTGGCACCGCCATCCCGCCAATCAAAAAAAATGGCAGCTGAACGGCCAGATTGCCGTTTGCTGCCAGATATGGGCCACACCGGCCCCTGAGTGAAAACGGCCACCCTGGTGGCCGTTGCTGCTTAGCTGATACGTTCGATCTGCGCGCCGACAGCGCCCAGTTTTTTCTCGATATATTCGTAGCCACGATCCAGGTGATAGATGCGGTCGACAATGGTTTCGCCCTGCGCCACCAGGCCGGCCAGCACCAGGCTGGCCGAGGCGCGCAGGTCGGTTGCCATCACCGTGGCACCGGACAGCTTGTCCACACCGTGCACCACCGCGGTATTGCCTTCCACTTCGATGCGCGCGCCCATACGGTTCAGCTCCGGCACATGCATGAAACGGTTTTCGAAGATGGTTTCGGTCACCACCCCGGTGCCCTCCGCCACACAGTTCAGCGTCATCAGCTGCGCCTGCATGTCGGTGGGGAAAGCCGGGTAAGGCAGGGTGCGGAAATTGATGGCCTTGGGGCGGCGCTTCATGTCCAGCGAAATCCAGTCATCACCCGCCTCGACCACGGCGCCGGCTTCCACCAGCTTGTCCAGCACCGACTCCATGCTGCGCGGCGCGGCATTGCGCAGGATCAGGTGACCCTGGGTAATGGCAGCGGCGACCAGAAAGGTACCGGCTTCGATACGGTCCGGCATGATGGCGTATTCGCAGCCATGCAGCCGCTCCACGCCTTCGATCACCAGCCGGTTGGTGCCGATGCCACTGATGTTTGCCCCCATGGCCACCAGGCAGTTGGCCAGGTCAGTCACTTCCGGTTCACGCGCGGCGTTTTCCAGAATGGTGGTGCCATCGGCCAGCGCCGCGGCCATCAGCAGGTTTTCGGTACCGCCCACGGTCACCACATCCATCACGATGTGCGCGCCACGCAGGCGCTTGGCCTTGGCCTTGACATAGCCATGCTCGATCACCACCTCGGCACCCATGGCGACCAGACCCTTGATGTGCTGATCCACCGGACGGCTGCCAATGGCACAGCCACCTGGCAGGGACACGGTGGCTTCGCCAAAGCGCGCCAGTGTCGGCCCCAGCACCAGGATGGAGGCGCGCATGGTTTTCACCAGATCATACGGCGCCACCAGGCTGTCCAGATGATCGGCGGTGATTTCCATTTCATGCACATTGTCGGTCATCACCCGCACCCCCATGCCTTGCAGCAGCTTCTGGGTGGTGGAGATGTCGCGCAGCATCGGCACATTGGTAAAGCGCATGGTGTCTGCGGTCAGCAGGCTGGTGCACAGAATCGGCAGCGCCGCATTCTTGGCGCCGGACACGCGGATTTCGCCATTCAGCGGGCCATTGCCGCAGATTTTCAGTTTGTCCATATCGGGGATCAGCCTTGCAGTTTTTCCCACTCGTCCGGCGTGGCTGCCTTGACGATGGAAAGGGCGTGGATTTCATTGCTGGCCAGACGGGTGGCAATCACTTCCTTCACCAGGCGGTGACGGTCGATCAGGCGCTTGCCGGCAAATTCGGCCGACACCACGGTGGCGTAAAAATGATGGCCGTCGCCTTCCACTTCCAGATGGGAGCAGTTGAGACCGGCGGCGATGTATTGTTTGACCTGTTCGGTGGAAATCATGTGTGCATCCTGAAAACGCATCCTAGTGGCGCAGCTTGTAGCCTGATTTGATCAGCCACAAAGCCAGCCCGGAAAGCAAGATAAAACTGCCGCCAACCACGCCCAGCGACAGCCAGGGGCTGACGTCGGCCTGGCCGAAGAAGCCGTAACGGAAACCGTCGATCATGAAAAAGACCGGGTTCACATGCGATACGGCATACCAGAATGGCGGCAGACTGTTGATGGAGTAGAACACGCCAGACAGAAAAGTCAGCGGCATGATCAAAAAGTTCTGAAATGCAGCCAGTTGATCGAATTTTTCCGCCCAGATGCCGGCAATCACCCCCAGAGTGCCCAGCACGCCGCAGCCAAGCAGGCCGAACAGCAATGCCCAGCCCGGATGACTGGGCAGCGGCAGGCCAAACCAGGCGGTCACCACCAGCACCCCGGCGCCAACGGCCAGCCCACGCACGATGGCGGCCAGCATGTAGGCGGCAAAGAATTCCAGCGCCGTCAGCGGCGGCAGCAGCAGAAACACGATATTGCCGGTGATCTTGGACTGGATCAGGCTGGAAGAGCTGTTGGCAAAGGCATTCTGCGCCATCGACATCATGGCGAGGCCCGGAATCAGGAAGGCGGTATAGCCCACGCCCGGATAGGCCTCGGCATGGCGCGACAGCACATGGGAAAAGATCAGCTGATACATCAGCGCCGTCAGCACCGGTGCCGCCACGGTCTGGAAGGACACCTTCCAGAAACGCACCAGCTCCTTGCGGAATAAAGTCAGGAAGCCCTGCATCAGCCTTGCCCCCCGTGCATCATGTTCACGAACACGCTTTCCAGATCCACCTCCACCACATTCAGTTCGCGTACGCGCACGCCCGCTTCGCGCAAGGTGGCCAGCACGCCCTCCAGCTGGCTCAGATCCGTCAGCTTCAGCACGATGCGCCCATCCTCCTCGCGCACCTTGCTGGGCAGCAGGCTGTCCGGCAAGGGTGCCGACAGCTTGAAGGCCACCTCGCGCTCCTTGCCGTGCTGCAGCAGCTTGTCCTTGCTCTCCAGCGCCACCAGTTTGCCGCGCTTGAGCATGGCTATGCGGTTGCACAGGGTTTCCGCTTCTTCCAGATAGTGCGTGGTCAACACGATGGTATGGCCGGCCTCGTTCAACTCCTTGACGAAGGCCCACAAGCTCTGGCGCAGCTCGACATCCACCCCGGCAGTCGGCTCGTCCAGCACCATCACCGGCGGACGATGCACCAGCGCCTGCGCCACCATCACGCGGCGCTTCATGCCGCCGGACAGGGCGCGCAAATTGGCATTGGCCTTGTCGGCCAGGCCCAGCTTGAACAACAGCTCGTCAATCCAGTCGTCGTTGCGGGTCAGGCCGAAATAGCCGGATTGAAAGCGCAAGGTTTCCCGTACCGACAGGAAGGGATCGAACACCAGCTCCTGCGGCACCACCCCCAGGCTCATGCGCGCCGCACGGAAATCGCGCACCACATCATGGCCCATGATGCGGATACTGCCGCTATCCGGCCGCGACAAGCCGGCCATGGCGGAAATGAGGGTGGTCTTGCCAGCCCCGTTGGGGCCCAGCAAGGCAAAAAACTCGCCGCTTTCCACACGGAAGCTGACGTCGTCCAGCGCCTGCAGCGCACCATAGCGCTTGCTGACCGCTTGTATTTCGATGGCCGAAGGCATGAGGTTGGTGAATGCTCGGAAAAAGAGAGCGATTATACCGCCGCCCTTCCGGCCTAGGGAAAAGTTGTGTCCTTGTTGCAGCCTGCCGACAGGATCACCCACGGCCCGCCCCGGTCCCGGCCGCCTGCCCCCGCGCTGCCGGCAAACAAGCCCAGCGACCTCCTGCGCCCGGCCTGCACACCCGCCATCAGTCGATGAGGCATCCAGCACGGGCCTGCCGCCTGATCCTGCGCACGCCCGCGCGGCCAGGCCAGGATGAGGTGTTGTTTTTTAAGTACATTTTCCCAGCAGCCCCCATGGCGCATTCCCCGTGCGCCGCTGGACGATTTTTAAGATTTTTTTGTCTGCCAGCCGCGATAAGAACGAAATTTCGTAATTATTGTCTTTATTTATCTTAAATTTCTGCTGCATACGAATTAAGCGCATTTTACATACAGTCATGAATGTATATAGAATGCGCGCACTTCCTTGCTGCCTGTCACATGACTATGTCACCGTACATATAGGCCAGCATGACAATCAAGACAGTAGACAACACTGAACCAAACAACATGCCCCTGTCTGCCGCCCCTCCGGGGTCTGCGCAGCGTGAAGGGGAGCAGTTTTTCACTTCAACTTGTCGAGGACATTCCATGTCTATGCACTCACTTTCCCTGCCGGCACGGCACGGCAAATGGCTGTTATTGAGCGCCCTTGCTGCCAGCCTTGCCGGCTGCGGCCAGAAAGCCGATCCGGCGGCTCAAGCCGCCCTCCCCGCCATGCCGGTATCGGTCATCAAGATCAGCGCACGCAATATCCCGGTGAATTTTGAATATGTCGGCCAGGCTGCCGGTTCACGCGAAGTGGAAGTGCGTGCCCGGGTCGGCGGCATCCTGCTCAAGCGGGCCTATACCGAAGGCCGCCCGGTGAAACAGGGCGACTTGCTGTTCCAGCTGGACCCGGCCACATACCAGGCCACACTGGAGCAGGCCGCGGCCGCGCTGAAGGTGCAAGAAGCGCAGCTGGCCAGCACACGCCAGGACTACGAGCGCGTGATGCCGCTGTTCAAGGAAAATGCCGTCAGCCAGAAAGACCGCGACGATGCGGTAGCCGCTTATCAGGCGGCACAGGCCCAGGTTGCGGCGGCGCGCGCCAAGTTGAAAGAAGCGCAGATCAATCTGGACTACACCCGCGTCACCGCGCCGATTTCCGGCATGACCAGCCAGGAAACCCGCTCCGAGGGCAGCCTGGTGTCCACCAGCGCCGACGGCAGCCTGCTGACCAAGATTTCGCAGCTGGACCCGATCTACGTCAACTTCAGCATGTCGGACAGCGACCAGATGAATCTGCGCAAGCTGCAGGAAAAGGGCTTGCTCAAGCTGAAGGACAACGGCCACTTTGAAGTGGCGCTCAAGCTGGCAGACGGCAGCCTGTTCGATCACAGCGGCGTCCTCAACTTCACCGACAGCCTGGTGGACAGCACCACCGGCACCATCCGTTCGCGTGCCTCGCTGGCCAATCCGCAGGGCAAGATTCTGCCGGGGCAGTTTGTACGGGTGCTGCTGAAAGGTGCCGAGCGCATCAATGCCATCGCCGTGCCACAGCGCGCGGTGCTGACCACCCAGCAAGGCAAGATGGTGTGGGTCGTGGGGGAAGGCAACAAGGTACAACCACGGCCGATCACCGTGTCGCAGGACGTGGGGCTGGAGGTACTGGTGGAAAACGGTCTCAAGCCGGGTGAGCAGGTGGTGGTGGACAACATCATCAAGCTGCGCCCGGGTGCCGAGGTCAAGCCGCAGCCCTACCGGGCCGATGCCAGCGCTCCTGCTGCCAAGCAACCCGCTTAAGAGGTCCTGAGCCATGTTTTCCGCCTTCTTCATCAGGCGGCCGATCTTTGCCAGCGTGATTTCCATCATCATCATGCTGGCCGGTCTGGCCGCCATCAAGGCTTTGCCCATCGAGCAATACCCGGAAATCGTACCGCCGGTGGTCCAGGTGACCGCCAGCTATCCGGGCGCTTCGGCCGAAGTCATCGCCAACACCGTGGCCGCTCCGCTGGAGCAGGCCATCAATGGTGTGGACAATATGCTGTATGTGCAGTCGGTCAGCTCCAGCAGCGGCAAATTGACACTCAGCGTCTCTTTCAAGATCGGCACCAATGCCGACCAGGCCACCATCAACGTCAACAACCGCGTGCAGTCGGTTACCTCGCAGCTGCCGGAAGAAGTCCGCCGCCAGGGGGTGAACGTCACCAAGAAATCGTCCTCCATCCTGCAGGTGATTTCGCTGTACTCGCCGGATAACAGTTACGACACGCTGTTCATCAGCAACTATGCCCTGCTGAATGTGGTGGATGAGCTGAAGCGGGTGCCGGGCGTGGGTGATGTGGTCAACTTCGCCGGTCAGGATTACTCGATGCGGATCTGGCTGAAGCCAGACCGGCTGGCCCAGCTCAAGCTGACCCCCAGCGATGTGTCCAATGCCATCAAGGAACAGAATGCCCAGTTCGCCGCCGGCAAGATCGGTGCCGAGCCCCAGCCGGGCAAGCTGGACTTTACCTACACCGTCACCACCCAGGGCCGTCTGTCCGAACCGGAAGAGTTTGAAAACATCATCCTGCGTTCCAACAGCGATGGCTCGGCGGTACGCCTGAAAGACGTGGCACGGGTAGAGCTGGGTGCGCTGTCCTACGACTTCAATGGTCGCCACAATGGCCGGCCGACCATTCCTGTCGGGATCTTCCTGGCTCCGGGTGCCAACCAGCTGGCCACCGCCCAGGCAGTGGAAGCCGAGATGCAAAAACTGTCGCTCAGCTTCCCCAAGGGCATGAGCTACGGCATCCCCTACGACACCACCAAGTTTGTCGAAGTATCGATCAAGGAGGTGTACCACACCCTGGGCGAAGCCATGCTGCTGGTCTTTGCCGTGGTCTTCCTGTTCCTGCAGAACTGGCGCGCCACGCTGATTCCCTGCCTGGCGGTGCCGGTGTCCATTGTCGGCACCTTTGCCGGCATGTATCTGTTCGGCTTTTCCATCAATACGCTGACGCTGTTCGGCATGGTGCTGGCCATCGGCATCGTGGTGGATGATGCCATCGTGGTGCTGGAAAACGTCGAACGGCTGATGACCGAGGAAAAGCTCAGCCCGCTGCAGGCCAGCTTCAAGGCCATGGAAGAAGTGTCGGGCGCACTGGTCGCCATTGTGCTGGTGCTGTGTTCGGTGTTTATCCCGGTGGCCTTCCTCGGCGGCATCGCCGGCCAGATGTACAAGCAGTTCGCCATCACCATTGCGGTGTCGGTCACCATCTCCGGCCTGGTGGCCCTGACGCTGACCCCGGCGCTGTGCGCATTGATCCTGAAGGAAGGCCATCAGCATCCGGCGCGCTTCTTCGTCTGGTTCAACAGCTGGTTTGACCGCCAGACCGCACGCTACACCGCAGGCGTCAGCTTCCTGATCAAGCGTGCCCTGCTCGGCCTGCTGTTGTTTGCCGGCCTGATCGCACTCAGCGTCGGGCTGTTCCGCACCATTCCGTCCAGCCTGGCCCCGGATGAAGACCAGGGCTATATCCTGGCCGTGGCCATCCTGCCTGATGGCGCCTCGCTGCAACGTACCGAGGCCACCATGGACAAGCTGGATGCCATGATGGCCAGCAATCCGGCGGTGAAAGACCGCATGTCCTTCGCAGGTTTTGACATCCTGTCCGGCGGCAACCGCACCAATGCCGGCGTGTCCTTCATCACCCTCAAACCATGGGATGAGCGCAAGACGCCCGATCTGTCCTCACAGGCCGTGGTCAAGGATGTCTTTGGCAAGGGCATGATGGGCATACGCGATGGCATCGTGCTGGCCTTCAATCCGCCACCGATCTCCGGCATGTCCAATACCGGCGGCTTTGAAAGCTATGTGCAGTCGCGTGCCGGCGGCAGCGCCGTGGAGCTGGGCAGCATCACCAAGAAACTGGTGGAAGCGGCCGCCAAAAGGCCGGAGCTGAAGGGAGTGCAAACCACCTTCTCGGCCAGCGTGCCGCAGTTGTTCGTCAAGCTGGACCGGGCCAAGGCCAAGTCGCTGAATGTACCGGTCAATACCGTGTTCGACACCATGCAAAGCACCTTTGGCGCGTTGTATGTCAACGACTTCAACAAGTTTGGCCGTACCTTCCGCGTGCAGCTGCAGTCCGAAGCCGATTTCCGCAGCAAGGTGGATGATCTGCGCAATATCTATGTCCGCTCGCAGGATGGCAATATGATCCCGCTCACCGCGCTGGTGAATGTGGAACAGACCACCGGCCCGGAAAGCCTGGAGCGCTTCAACATCTTCCCGGCGGCCAAGGTCGTCGGTGGTCCGGCACCGGGCTATAGCTCGGGTGATGCACTCAAGGCGATGGAAGAAGTCGCGCAGGAAACCCTGCCGGAAGGCTATAGCCTGGCCTGGACCGGCTCGGCCTTCCAGGAAAAATCCAGCAGCGGCTCATCGGTGATGGTGTTTGCCTTCGGCATGATCATGGTGTTCCTGATCCTGGCCGCGCAGTACGAGCGCTGGAGTCTGCCGATCAGCGTGCTGATGGCGGTGCCGTTTGCCGTATTCGGCGCGCTGATGGCCAACTGGCTGCGCGGACTGGCCAACGACGTGTACTTCCAGGTGGCACTGGTGACACTGATCGGCCTGGCCGCCAAGAATGCCATTCTGATCGTCGAATTTGCCGTGATGAAGATGGAAGAAGGCATGGAGCTGGCCGACGCCGCCCTGGCGGCAGCGCGACTGCGTTTCCGCCCCATCGTGATGACCTCGCTCGCCTTCGTGCTGGGCTGCGTACCGCTGGCCATTTCCAGCGGTGCAGGCTCAGCCAGCCGCCACTCCATCGGTACCGGGGTGATTGGCGGCATGCTGGCCGCCACCTTCATCGCCACCTTCTTCATCCCCATGTTCTTCATGGTGATCATGAAGTTTTCCAAACGAAAAGCGCCTCAGCTTGCGAGCGAGGCAGGAGGCAAGGACCATGCGTAAGCGCACTCTCCCCTTGCTGCTAAGCCTGGCCCTCACGGCCTGCGCGGTTGGCCCGGACTACAGCCGGCCCAAGTTCGATCTGCCGGCCAGCACGCCAACGCAGCAGGCCAGCGTAGCCAGCGACTGGTGGCAGCAGTTCCACGACCCGGTGCTCGACCAGCTGATTAGCGAAGCCCTGCAACACAACCAGGATCTGGCGCTGTCCGCCGCCCAGGTAGACGAAGCCGCCGCGCTGGCCGGCATCGCTCGCGCCCAGTTGCTGCCCAGCCTTGCCGCCAATGCCGGCTACCAGCGCGCCCGCACATCAGCCGAAACCACCACAGCCGGCAGCCCGCTGGTGAGCGATGTCCGCACGGCCAATCTGACAGCCAGCTGGGAGCTGGACTTGTGGGGCAAGCTACGCCGCAGCAACGAAGCGGCACGCGCCACCCTGGCGGCCAGCCAGTACAATCGCGATGCGGCCAGACTGTCACTCAGCGCCCAGGTGGCGCAAACCTATTTCCAGATGCGCGCCTTCGATGCGCAGCTGGATATTGCCAAGCGCACGCTGGACAGCCGCGAAGCCTCACTGCAGCTGCGCCAGAAGCGCTTCAAGGGCGGCATGACCTCCGAGCTGGACATGCGCCAGGCCGAATCGGAAGCTGCCTCGGCACGCGCCACCATCCCGCAATTGAGCAAGTCCCTGCAGCAAACTGAAACTGCGCTGGCCGTCTTGCTGGGCCGCTCGCCACGCGAACTGCTGGAAGGCAAGCTGCAGCGGGGTCAGGCCATCGACCTGCTGACTGTGCCACCCAGCATTCCGGCCGATCTGTCATCCAGCCTGCTGGAGCGCCGCCCCGATCTGGCCGCCGCCGAAGCCCAGCTGATCGCCGCCAATGCCCGCATCGGCGTGGCCAAGGCCGCCTACTTCCCCAGCATCAGCCTGACCGGAGCACTCGGCTCGCAAAGCCTGTCAATGGAAACGCTGTTCAGCGGTGCCACCCGCACCTGGAGTTTTGTCGGCAACGCCACGGCACCCATCTTCAACTTCGGCCAGACCGGCCTGAATGTTGATGCCGCCAGCGCCCGCCAGCGCCAGGCACTGGCCCAGTATCAGAAATCGGTGCAGACCGCCTTCAAGGAAACGCAGGATGCACTGGTTGCCAGCAGCAGCGCCCGCGAAGTACAGGAAGCCCAGACTACCCAGTTGACTGCCCTTAACCGGGCGCTGCATCTGGCAACGCTGCGCTACGACAACGGCTATTCCAGCTATCTGGATGTACTGGATGCCGAGCGCAACACCTTCCAGGCCGAGCTGAATCTGGTCAATGCCCAGCTGGATCGTCTGAACGCGGCCATCAGCCTGTACAAGGCCCTGGGTGGAGGCTGGGAAAGCGCACGCAACTGAGACACCCTGGCAGCACAAAGCCGCTGATCAAACGATCAGCGGCTTTTCTTTTATCCATACGCTGGCAATACCAGTCCGCATTCCTGCGCCGCAGGGGTACATCCTGGCCAACACCTACAACAAACACGCAGCCCATCTCTAAACCAGAGTATCTACCCGACTTCCAAGCCCGTCAGCGCCAGTCATGGCTGGCGAAAACAACAGGCACGACACCTTACCTTCAAGCGAAATGCAGCATAGTCATAAACGCGCGCGTGGCAGATCACACTGCAGCGGCAATAGCCGCAGCACCATAGCCATTTTGCAGTTTGGCACCCACCCAGCACGGACGTCTGGCTGCAGGAATGCAGCGGCATGGGATATACAAGTTACCGTCGCCCCAATGCAAAAAGCCCAGCTCGTTTGAGCTGGGCTTTTGTAAGGGGAGTCTGGCGGTGTCCTACTTTCACATGGCGAATGCCACACTATCATCGGCGCTAAGGCGTTTCACGGTCCTGTTCGGGATGGGAAGGCGT
>NZ_JAELTZ010000046.1:0-31106 GCF_016429115.1 Aquitalea sp. ASV15
CGCCACACAGACAGCTGCCTAGCATGCGTCATTCTCCAGCAGGGTGATTTCCACCCGCTCCTTGCCCTTGCCGATATTCTTGCGCTTGAGCGCAATACGCCCCACCTCGCCGGTACGGCGCAGGTGCGTGCCACCGCAGGGCACCCGGCAATAACCCGGCACTTCCCAGTAGCGCCGCTGGGCTTCCATGTCGGAGAAGGCACTGATGATGGCGCTGTCGGCATCGATCAGGCCCTGCACTTTGGCCGTGATGGCCGGCAGGTGCGGGGTGATGGGTTCGGGCAGGGCAAAGTCGATGCGCGCCTTGTCCGCGGCGATGTGCGCGCCGATCTTTTCCACCCCGGCAAAATCGCGGTAGATGGTTTCCAGCGTCAGCTCGGCAGCAAAGTGCAGCCGCATCAGCCGGTAGCGCCGTGACCAGTCTATCTGCACCGGCACCGCATCACCTGCCTGCAAGCCATGCCCGGCCGGCAGGGTATAGACGATGTCCAGCCCCTGCGTGTCAGCCTGCAGCACCGGCCAGCCGCCTATCGTCCCGGCGTCGCTTTCCTGCCCGCCGCTGAAGGCATAGAAGATGGTGTCCTGCAGCCATAGCTGCGCGCCATCCACCTGCGTCACCGTGGTGCTCAGCGTGGTCTGGTAGGGGTCGGTCCAGAACTGCTTGCCGGTCATAGCAGGCGCGCCAGGTAGTCGACCAGGCTCAACGGATAGCTGAACGGCTGGCCCTGCAATTGCTGGTACACATTGCGGTACTCGGCGTGCTTGGGCTGCAACACCAGCGCCTGGGTCAGCGACTGTCCCGCCGCACGGCGGTCTCCCAATTGCACTTGCGACATGGCCAGGATGAACCAGGCTTCGTGAATGCGGAAATTGAGCGACAAGGCCTGGCGCGCCAGCAAGGCTGCCTCGGCATAGCGTTCGTTCTGGAAGGCTGCACCCAGCTGGCTGATACAGTCTTGCAGCGGCGGCAGGGTGTGCTGTTTGCTCAGCACCAGGGTATGGCCGTTGCCGATCTTGCTGTCGCTTTCCTCCTGCGCCTCCAGCAGCCAGCAGCAGCCCAGGCCCTGCTGGTTAAACCAGTTGAGCGCAGCAAACAGGCCTTGCAGGGTGAATACATGGTAGTGGCCACGCCATGGTAGTGACGGAGGCAGTGAGTCTGGATTCACACCTTGCAGGAAGGTCTCGACATGCGCTTCCAGCCCGCTGATCGGCCGCACGCTGTCTTCCGCAATGGCATCGCGCTTGGGCACGATCATGAAGTTGATGCCACCGGGGCGCAGCACCCGTCCCCACTCCAGCCAGGCGCGGAAGATGTCCGGCACATGCTCCAGCACATGCGAGCTGGCGACATAATCGAGTTCACCATCGGGTAATGGCAGGTCGGTAGCTTCGGCCACAATATCGACCTGAGCGACCGCATAGCCGTATTTTTCCTGCTCTGCTGCACTGCGCTGATAGTCGAGCAGATCACGCTCATCGATATAGTCCACCCCATTGCATGGGGCGACATTGATGCAATCGGCCGGAGCCAGCGGATTATGCGCGCCCCGCCCCAACTCGACACCCTTGCCTTGCAGCCATTGTTTGGCCAACTCCATAAGCTCTTATCCTTGTGTACCGCCCGGTGTGGCCACCGCGGCTGCCAGTCGCTGATATACCTGCTGCTCCAGCCGCTCCATCATGTATTCGGGCCGTGACAATGCGGTGAAGCCGAATTGCGCATACAAGCCGTGCGCATCGGCCGTGGCCAGCAGCATGCGTCGCAGATTCTGCAAGGCAGGATAAGCGATGATATGTGCCAGCAATGCCTTGCTGATACCACGCCCGCGCCAGTCCGGCAGCACGAACACATCGGCCAGATAGGCAAAGGTGGCCTGATCGGTAATCATGCGGGCAAATCCCACCTGTTTGCCAACAACATAAACACCAAAACACAAGGAGCCGGCCAGCGAGCGCTCAAATACATCCCGCGGCAAGCCGGCCGCCCAGTAGGACTGCTGGCTCAGATAGTGATGGATCATGTCCCGCTCCAGCCGGGCAGGGTCACAGTCGAATTCCAGTGCAAGCGTGTCAGACATGGCGGGGCCTCATGGTGGCAGGAGCAAACAGTGTCAGGATATCAAGTGATGCTGGCCGGATAGTGCGTGGCCACCCATTGTTCAAACTGCCGGCACATGGCGGCATCGCCCTGGCTGTTGTCGGCAATCAACGCATCGCCATGCACCAGGCGGATGCGGGCATCCAGACCGGCAACCGCCGGCTCGGGATAAGGGCGGCTGGCGGCGGCGGCCATCTGCTGCCGCGCATCGGCCCAGGCCTGCTCCACGCTGCGATTGCATTCGTCGGCCAGATAGCGGGCATTGAACGGCTCGCCGGTCAGGCTCTGCAAGGTGGCATCGTGGCTGATGCTGTTGCCCGGCCCCCAGTAATGCTCGGCCAGCGCCGGGCCGATGGCCGGGTTGTCGGTCAGATAGCCATACTGGCGCAGGAAATGGGCGCGGGTCTGATACACCGCCATATTGGCTAGCAGATAGCCATGATAGGACGCCGCCGATTCCTGGTTCAACAGATGGGGTATGGCCAGCAGCGGGCGCGGGCTGCAGGCGATGCCCAGGATGCGCTGTTCGCTGCTGCGGGCCAGTTGCAATACCTGCCCGGCGCTCAGCTGATCATCCGGCAGCTGGTAGAGCGCGGCCTCGAAATAGCCCACCAGCAGGATCATGCGCTCCATGAAGGCGCGATAAGGCTGGCTGGCTTCGATGCCGGCGCGGATCAGCGCCTCGGGCATGGCCTCGCCCTGGCGGTTGCGCGCATGGCGCGCCAGCCAGTCGGCATCGCCCAGCAGGCTGTCGCAGAACATGGACTGGGTTTCGGCATAGGCCATGGAGGTCGGTGCGAACTCTTGCGAGAAGCACGGTGCATTCTGCGTCACATTGGCAAAATGCGCCGCATGGCCCCCCTCGTGGAACAGGGTATTGATGGCGCGGTCGCCGCTGCCCACCTGGTCGGGTGCGGCATTGGAGGTAAAGTTGATGTGCGCCGGCACCCAGCGGCCCTGCTCGTCGACATAGCTGGGTTGCGGACCATGGCAAAAACCGTTCTGGTATTTGCCCTTGCGCTCGATCAGGTCCAGTTGCAGCAGCGCACCGCGATACTGTATGCCCAGCCGGCGGAAGCTTTCCAGCCAGCGCTCCACCGCTTTGGCAAACGGCAGGTAAGGGTCCATCTGGCGGGTGACATCGCCACTCATGTGGTGACGCAGATTCCAGGCCTCCAGCGCATTGGCGCCCTTGTTGCTGGCCAGCTGCTTGAGTGCATTTTCGTTGACCTGACGGGTACGCTGCTCGAAGTCGTCCAGAATGGCGAACAGCGCTTCCGGCGTCATCCGCTCGTTTTTCTGCACCTTGTAGTCGAAATAGTCGCGGTAACCCAGGGCGCGGGCAAAGGCGTTGCGTTGGCGCACGATATCCAGCAAGCCATTGTCCAGCACCCATTGCTCCAGCTGCAGCAAGGCTTCATGCGAACTTTTGCGGCAGGCCTCGTCCGGATTGGTGGCCATATTGGTCAGCAGCGTGCCGAGCGTGGCGTCTTCCCACTGGCCGTGCTCGTTGCGGTGACGCAGGCGGTACGACTGCCGGCGGGCAAACAGCGCGGCCTCCATTTCGATCAGCCGGGCCATATGCTGGCGCGCCACATCATTGTCGATGATGTTGCTTTCAAACAGGGCCAGCCAGCCTTGCAGGCCATGCAGCAAGCCGGCCTGCTCCGCATCGGCAGGCAAGGCGCGGGCGGCCTCCAGCATGGCGCGGGTCTGCTGCAGCCGCTCGGGACTGGAAATGAAATCCTTGTAGGCGGTTTCGGCACGGCCAAAACCGGCATGGTCGTCGGACGTCCCCATGTAGGTAGACCAGAACAGCGCCTCTTTGGCGCGGTGCACGGCCAGGTATTGCTGATTCAGCTGGCGGAAAAAATCGCGGGGATGTTGCATGTTTCTCCTTTGGCTACGGCCTGTCACTGGCACTTCATGAGCGCCATCGCCGGCAAACTGGCAGTTTCTGCCCGAACCGTGGCGGGGTCAACGACAATGTCCTGCGTACCGCCATCAGCAAAAAGCCCGGCATGGCCGGGCTTGCGCGAACAGCAGGCTGCCATGGCGTTCAGGCAGTGGCGGCGCTGCGCTTTTGCTGGCGCATGGACAGCAGGCCGGCGGCCGAATACAGCAGCAAGGCCAGCCAGATCAGGCAGAAGCCCAGCAATTTGGCGCTGTCGAATGGCTCACCGAACAGCCACACCCCCAGCGCCAGCTGAATGGTGGGGCCGATGTACTGGATCAGGCCCACGGTGGCCAGCTTCAGCCGGCGCGCGCCGGCGGCAAACAACAGCAGCGGCACCGCCGTAACCACCCCGGCCCCCACCAGCAGCACATCGCTGCCGACCGCCTCGTGCAGGAAAGCACCCTGCCCCTGCCACTGGAACCACAACAAGGCCACCAGCGCCAGCGGTGCCATCAGGAAGGTTTCCAGCGCCAGCCCCTCCAGCGAGGCCAGCGGCGCTTTCTTGCGCAGCAAGCCATACAGGCCGAAGGTGGCGGCCAGCGACAGGGCAATCAGCGGCACGGTGCCGCTA
Organism: Aquitalea sp. ASV15; assembly: GCF_016429115.1. NCBI lineage: Bacteria > Pseudomonadati > Pseudomonadota > Betaproteobacteria > Neisseriales > Chromobacteriaceae > Aquitalea > Aquitalea sp. ASV15. The sequence goes on from NZ_JAELTZ010000046.1 coordinate 4,627, forward strand.
GTCCAGGTAATCCAGGCCACACCGGCCGCTGCCAGCAGCACGGCGCTGCGCTGGATGGGCGTGAGCTTTTCCGCCAGAAACAGCCGTCCCAGCAGTACATTGAACAGCGGGTTGATGAAGTAGCCAAGGCTGGCCTCCACCACATGGCCGGCATTCACCGCCCAGATATAGATCAGCCAGTTCAGCGACAGCATCAGCGAGGACAGGCCGAAAATGGCCAGCTTTTGCGGCTGGCGCACCGCCTCGCCCAGCCAGGCCCAGTTGTGGCGCACGGTGAGGATGCCGGCCACGAACAGGGCTGACCAGACAATGCGGTGACAGAGAATCTGCAAGGCCGGGATATGGTGCAAAGGCTTCCAGTACAGCGGAAACAGGCCCCAGATGACAAAGGCGACAAAGGTAAACAGCACGCCGCGGGTGGCGTCCTGCCGGGACTGGGCGGAAGACATGACAGACTCGATGCAGAAGGGGTTTAACGCGACAGCTTAACGGCTTGGCCGGCCTGAAGAAACCATCAGCCCGATAACATGCTGTTCTGCCAAGAAAACAATATCGGCACACCCATGCTGCACTGGCACAATCGCCGCACTGTGCGGCACTGTGCGTCAAGACCTTTGACGTTGACGTAAACGTAAGTTAGAGTCCGCCACATAGCTGCCATCGGCTGTGCCCAGGCATGGAGAATGCCACCCGGCCAGCAGGATTACGGCCTACAACATAAAGAAAGGCGTGCGTTTTCCCCAGGAGAAAACCCGCCGCCGCCACAAGCGAGAACAAGCCGCAGGCCGCGCCGGCCACCTTACCGGTCCGGCCCCGCACGGCAGGAGGAGAAACCATGTCCATCCGTCATGTTGATCTGGAAGAAAAATACACCGCCGCCACCGGCCAGGTGCTGATGACCGGCATCCAGGCGCTGGTACGCCTGCCCATGCTGCAACAGGAGCTGGACCGTGCCGCCGGGCTGAATACCGCCGGTTATGTCACCGGCTATCGCGGTTCGCCGCTGGGCAATGTCGATCAGACCATGCAGAAGGCCGAGCCCTATCTCAAGGCGCACAATGTGGTGTTCCAGCCAGGCCTGAACGAAGACCTGGCCGCCACCGCCGTGTGGGGCACGCAGCAGGTCAATATGTTCGAGGGGGCCAAATACGATGGCGTCTACGCCATGTGGTATGGCAAGGGCCCCGGTGTGGACCGCTCCGGCGATGTGATCAAGCATGGCAACGTAGCCGGCACCAGTGCCAAGGGCGGTGTGCTGCTGGTGGCCGGAGACGACCACGCGGCCAAATCCTCCACCTTTCCGCACCAGTCCGACCACATCCTCGCCGCCAGCATGATTCCGGTGCTGTCCCCGTCCGGCGTGCAGGAAGTGATCGACTTCGGCCTGCACGGCTGGGCCATGAGCCGCTACTCCGGCTGCTGGGTCTCGATCAAGGCCATTTCCGACACCATCGAAAGCTCGGCGGTAGTGGACATCTCGCCGCAACGCTTCAACTTTGTCATTCCGCAGGACTTCCCCATTCCGGAAGGCGGCCTGTCCATCCGCTGGCCCGACCCGCCGCTGGTGCAGGAAAAGCGCGTGCTGCACCACCGCCTGTATGCCGCGCTGGCCTATGCCCGCGCCAACAAGCTCAATCACATCACCCTGGATTCGCCCAAACCGCGGCTGGGCATCATCACCTGTGGCAAGAGCTATCTGGACGTGATGCAGGCGCTGGACGACCTGGGCATCGACGAGGCGCTGGCCGCCGACATCGGCCTGCGCATCTTCAAGGTGGGCATGGTGTGGCCGCTGGAACCGGAAGGCGTGCGCCAGTTCGCCGAAGGGCTGGATGAAATCCTGGTGGTGGAAGAAAAACGCCAGATCATCGAATACCAGCTCAAGGAACAGCTGTATAACTGGCGCGACGACGTACGCCCGCGCGTGGTGGGCAAGTTTGCCGAAAAAGGCGAATGGGCGCTGCCGCACGGCGACTGGCTGCTGCCGGCGGCCGGCGAGCTGACCCCGGCGATGATTGCCCGTGCCATCGCCAGCCGCCTGGCACTGATTTTTGACAGCCCGGTGATTCACGACCGGCTGAAGTTCTACGACGAAAAAGAAGCCCAGCTGGTCCAGCCGCGCGAAGCCATTGCCCGCGTGCCGCACTACTGCTCCGGCTGTCCGCACAATACCAGCACCCGCGTGCCGGAAGGCAGCCGCGCCGTGGCCGGTATCGGCTGCCACTACATGGCACACTGGATCGAAGGCGACAGCACCAAGACCTTTACCCAGATGGGTGGCGAGGGCATCACCTGGGTCGGTCAGGCGCCGTTCACCAACACCAAGCACATCTTCACCAACCTGGGCGACGGCACCTACTTCCACTCCGGCCTGCTGGCCATCCGCGCCGCGGTGGCCGCCAAGGTCAACATCACTTACAAGATTCTGTACAACGATGCGGTGGCCATGACCGGCGGCCAGCATGTGGACGGTTATCTGGATGTGCCGATGATGACCCGCCAGCTGGCGGCCGAAGGGGTCAAGCGCATCGTCATCACCAGTGACGAGCCGGAAAAATACCAGGCCGTGCAGGGGCTGGCCGCCGGCGTGGACGTGTTTCACCGCCGCGAACTGGACCGCCTGCAAAAAGAGCTGCGAGACACCGCCGGCACCACCATCCTGATTCACGACCAGACCTGCGCCGCCGAAAAACGCCGCCGCCGCAAACGTAATGAATATCCCGACCCGGCCAAGCGCGCCTTCATCAATGAAAAAGTGTGCGAAGGCTGTGGCGACTGCGGCAAGAAATCCGGCTGCCTGTCGGTACTGCCGGTGGAAACAGCGCTGGGGCGCAAGCGCAAGATCGACCAGTCCAGCTGCAACAAGGACTACTCCTGCGTGGAAGGTTTCTGCCCCAGCTTTGTCACCGTCGAGGGTGGCAAGCTGAAAAAGCAGAGCCCGGCCGCCGCCACGCTGGAAGCCATGCCCGCCCTGCCCGCACCGCAGATTCCAGTTCTGCATGAGCCGTTCAGCATCATGATTACCGGCGTTGGCGGCACCGGCGTCGTCACCATCGGCCAGGTACTGGGCATGGCGGCCTATCTGGATCACAAGGGTGTCACCGTGCTGGACATGGCCGGCCTGGCGCAAAAGGGTGGCTCGGTGTGGTCGCATGTACGCATTGCCGACAGCCAGCAGCAGCTGCACGCGGTACGCATTGCCGCTGGCGATGCCAACCTGGTGCTGGGCTGCGACCTGGTGGTCACCGCCGCGGAAGAGGCACTGGCCAAGATGCGCGAAGGCTTCAGCCACGCCATCGTCAACAGCTACGAATCGCCCACCAGCGCCTTCCTGAAAAACCCGGACGTGCGCTTCCCCAGCCGCGCCATGAAGGACGCAGTGATCGAATCGGTCGGCGCCGGCCGTTTCTGGGAAGTCAACGCCACCCGTCTGGCCACCGCGCTGATGGGCGATGCCATTGCCAGCAATATGTTCATGCTGGGTTATGCCTGGCAGCGGGGTTTGGTGCCGGTGAGCGAAGAGGCGCTGATGGAGGCCATCCGCCTGAACGGTGCCGCGGTCAAGTTCAACCAGCAGGCCTTTATCTGGGGCCGCCATGCCGCGCACGACCCGGCGCGGGTGGAAGCGCTGGTCAATCCCTCTTCCGTGGTGCAGTTTGTTCCACGTGAAACCGTGGACGGGGTCATGCACCACCGTGCCAAGGAGCTGGTGGCCTACCAAAACCAGGCGCTGGCCGAACGCTACAAGGCGCTGGTGGAACAGGTGGTCCGTGCCGAGCAGGCAGTGAACCCGGCCAGCAGCGCGCTGGCACTGGCGGTGGCCCGTGGCTACTTCCATGTGCTGGCCTACAAGGACGAGTACGAAGTGGCCCGCCTGTATACCGATGGCGACTTCCTGCGCGAGCTGGCCAGCCAGTTCGACGGCGACTACCGGCTACGCTTCCATATCGGCGCCGGCTGGATCACCGGCCATCAGCCGAAAAAAGTGGCTTTCGGCCCCTGGCTGCTCCACGGCATGAAGCTGCTGGCCAAACTGCGCTTCCTGCGTGGCAGCGTACTCGACCCGTTTGGCTGGCAGGCCGACCGCAAGCTGGAACGTCAGCTGATTGGCGAATTCGAACAACAGGTCCACAGCGTGCTGGACGGGCTGAATGCCGACAACCTGGCCACGGCGGTAGAGCTGATCAAGCTATTCGAAGGCGTGCGTGGCTTTGGCCATGTCAAGGAAGCTGCCTGGAAGCAGGCTGGTGAAAGGCAGCAGAGCTTGCTGCAGCGTTTCCGCCAAGCGGCCGGCAAACGCAAGGTAGCCTGATGGTTTTGTGAGTGTTGTAGCAGTAAAGAGAGGGTGGTTCAGGCGCGGATGAGCTCATCCGCGCCCTTTTTTTGATCAAAAAATCCCGCTTTCGGGGAAAACACGCACCGTTTCAAGGCGCAGCCTGTCACGACAGCATCAGGCTGAGGCGACGCGCCTCGTCCAGTGCCTGGTCCACACCGTTGTACTCGTCCTGCCACACCCAGATGCCGTGTACCGCATCCAGGGTTTCCACCAGCCACAGCCGGCCACTGCTGCCAAGCGCCACCTGGCGGGCACGCACCGGGCGCCGATAGTTGAACATCACGATTTCACTGGTCTTCTGCACAGCCGGGGTATGCTTGCGCGGGCTTGAAAAGAAGGGCATGGCGTAACCTCCTGTTGGGCGATATGCCAGGCAATACAGAGCAAACGGCGTGCCAGCCAGCCAAGCATTCGATCAAAACCGGCGCGGTCTTTTGACGCCGGCCGCTGTCGGGCTTAGCATGGCCGCATTCCCCGACCGGAAGCAACTGCATGGAAAACCGCAAACTCGCCGTCCTGATCGATGCCGACAACGCCCAGGCCAGCCTCACCGCCGAACTGCTGGCCGAGGTGGCCAAATACGGCACGTCCATCGTCAAGCGCGCCTATGGCGACTGGACCACCACCCAGCTCAAGAGCTGGAAAGAGGTATTGCACAAGCACGCCATCCACCCCATCCAGCAGTTTGCCTACACCAGCGGCAAGAACTCCACCGACTCGGCGCTGATCATCGACGCCATGGACCTGCTGTACACCGGCAATTTCGATGGCTTCTGCCTGGTGTCCTCCGACAGCGATTTCACCCGGCTGGCCACCCGCCTGCGCGAAGGTGGCCTGACCGTGATCGGCATCGGTGAAAAATCCAAGACGCCGCGCCCCTTTATCGCCGCCTGCGACAAATTCGTGTTTACCGAAATCCTGCGCCCGGAAAAAGCACCGGAAGCCGCCGCCAGCAACGACAAGCCGCGCACCCGCACCACCCGCCAGAGCAAGAGCAAACCGGTGCTGACCAAGGAAATCCACCCGCTGCAGGCCATGTTCACCTCGGCCATCGACGCGGTGGCACGGGAAAGCGGCTGGGCTGAACTGTCGGCGGTCGGCTCCTACATTGCCAAGAACGATCCCTCGTTCGACCCGCGCAATTACGGCCATTCGCGCCTGTCGCAAATGGTGAAGAAGCTGGACTTTCTCAGCGTGCAGGAACAACGCAACGGCTCCAAGTTGCACAGTGAAATCCGCATCAAGGATGGCGAGGCAGCCGAACCGACCGTGGCCACCCCGGTCACACCCGCCGCCCCGCCGGAAAATCCGCCGCCCGCAGCGGCGCCACGCAAGAAACGCGCACCGCGCAAGAAAACCGAACCCGCCGGCAAGGCCGGCTGAGCGGACGCTTCGATCCGCCCTGGCGCGTCCCACCGCGACGCGCCGGACTAGCTCATGACAGGAGAAAACATGCAGATACGTGATGCCAAGCTGGAAGACCTGGCCGTCATCCTGGATATCTACAACGAGGTGATTGCCACCTCCACCGCCATCTACAACGACGACCCGCTCAACCCCGGTGAATTTGCCATCTGGTTCCAGGACCGGCTGGCCGCCGGCTACCCGGTGCTGGTGGCGGAAGAACAGGGCGAGATTCTGGGCTTTTCCAGCTTCGGCGATTTCCGCCCGCGCCCCGGTTTCCGCTTTACCGTGGAACACAGCGTGCACCTGGCCCCGGCCGCACGTGGCAAGGGCATAGGCAGCGCCTTGGTCAGTGCGCTGTTCCCGCGTGCCGAGGCACTGGGCAAGCACACCATGCTGGGCGCGGTGGACGCCGCCAACGAAGGCTCGATCCGCTTCCACGAAAAACTGGGCTTCATCAAGGTGGGCGTGCTGCCGCAAGTGGGCTTCAAGTTTGGCCGCTGGCTGGACCTGGTCTACATGCAGAAATTCATCAGCGGCCAGAGCGAGGGCCCGCTGTAAGCCGCACAGGGCATTGATGAAAAAGAAAAACGCCGCAGTTGCCTGCGGCGTCAGGCTGTTGGCAATGTGATTTGCTAAAACTCCACAGGACCCGGCAAAGCCGGGCCTCTTCATCAACGTGTTGATCCGACAGCCTTCCCGTCTACTCCCTTTCCCCCGCCCTTACCCTGTAAGGGAGCCTCGCCTTCCTTACCGAAGGCGAGAAAAAGAAAAACGCCGCAGTTGCCTGCGGCGTTTTCTGTTCTAGCTGCTGCGCTGTTGAAACAGCGTCCGTTCTTGAAGTTCTCTATTCTCTTCCTCTGCACGACTTAGCGCACGACTGCAACAATATCCTTACTGAACACCTTTTCGCAATACTTGCATTTCATTTTGATGTCTTTGGCCTGTGCCTTGACGAAGAAATGGCTCTTCACAGGCTCGGCATGCGAGATGCAATTGGAGTTGGGGCAGGCGAAAATGCCTTCGATGCTTTCCGGCAGCTCCAGCTTGTGCTTCTTCACCACTTCGAAATTATCGATGACATTGACCGTGGCCTTGGGCGCGAACAGCGCCAGCTCATTGGCCTGTTCTTCGGTCAGCGCCACGTTTTCCACCTTGATGATGTCCTTGGCGCCCATGTGGCGGGACGACAGGTTCAGCCCCACGGTAATGCGCTCGCCGGTTTCCGCCAGCTTGAACAGGCGCAGGATATTGACCCCCTGGCCGGCCGGGATATGGTCGATGACGGTGCCTTGTTTCAGGGCTTCAACGGTACGGGTGTATTGCATGATGTTTCCTTCCCTGATTTATACGGTTTCGTTCAGTACCAGCGACAACAGCGCCTGACGGGCAAACACACCGTTCTTGGCCTGCTCGAAATAGTAGGCATGCGGGGTGGCATCAACATCCACGGTGATTTCATCCACCCGTGGCAGCGGGTGCAGCACCTTCATATTGGTGCGCGCGCTCTTGAGCATGTCGGCACGCAACACGAACTGGCCCTGGATTTTCTTGAACTCGGTTTCGTCGAAACGTTCGCGCTGCACCCGGGTCATGTACATGATGTCCACCAGCGGGATCACATCGTCCAGGCTGTCGACAATGGTGTATTCGATGCCCTTTTCGTCCAGCTCCTCGCAGATATAGTCCGGCATGGCCAGCTGTTCCGGCGCGACAAAATAGAAGCGTGCGCCAAACAGTGACAGCGCCTGGGTCAGCGAATGCACGGTACGGCCGTATTTCAGGTCGCCGACAAAGGCAATGGTCAGGTTTTCCAGCGTGCCCTGGGTTTCACGGATGGTGAACAGGTCGAGCAGGGTTTGCGTGGGGTGCTGGTTGGAACCGTCGCCACCGTTGATCACCGGTACGCTGGAAAACTCGCTGGCCAGACGCGCCGCACCTTCCTTGGGGTGACGCATCACCACGGCATCGGCGTAGGAGCTGATGATCTTGATGGAGTCGGCCAGCGTTTCGCCCTTCTTGGCGCTGGTATTGCCACCATCGGCAAAGCCGATGATGTCGCCACCCAGGCGCTGTACCGCGGTCTCGAACGACAGGCGGGTACGGGTGGACGGCTCAAAGAAACAGCTGCCCACCAGCTTGCCCTGCAACAGGTCATTGCGCGGCGTGCGTTTGAGCTTGCCCGCCGTTTCCACGACGAGCTCTAGCTCCTCGCGCGAAAAATCGGGGATGGAAATGATATGTTTCCGATAGAGCGGGTTTGCCATGATGGGGGGTCCTTGCATTCTGCGAATTATTTTTTGCCCATAAAAAAAAAGCCCCTGAGCAATCAGGAGCTTTTTTTCTGGAATTTCCGGGGTCCGGGAACAGTCCGGCCTCGCAGCAACGACACGGCGCCACCGTGACAGGTGGTGCGGGCGCTAATGACAACAGCTGCAAATGGCGACAAGACGGCTCCTCCGAACAAACCCCGAGATTCTAATGCCAAACCAGCGGCTTGATAAGAGCAGTGTCGCATTTTGCACATTCCATGACACCAATCGGTCAAGGCAGCGGCACCCTCAGGCCGGCTGGCGCTGCCATAGCAAACGCAATCCCAGCCCCAGCAGCATCAGGCCGCTGGCCCGCTGGGCCCATACTGCCAGCCACGATACGGAGCCAGTGGCATAAAGCCGGCTTCCCAGCCACAGCAAGACGATCAGATAACTCAGGTTCAGCAGACAGAACACCACGCCCAGCTGCAGAAAGCCCGGCAAGACCGCCTGCCCGGCCGGCAGGAACTGCGGGAAAAACGCCATGAAAAACACAATGGCCTTGGGATTGCCCACCGTCAACAAGCAGGCCGAATACAGTTGTCGCCGGCTGGCCATCTCATCTGGCGCAGGCGGGATTACCGCCTGACGCCAGCACTGGCAGCCCAAGTAGATCAGGTAGCCGGCACCACCCCAGCGCAACACGGCAAACAGTAGCGGATTGGCCGCCAGCAAGGCCGCTGCTCCCAGTGCCGATAACAGGATCAGCAGCATATCACCCAGCAGCAAACCGGCCAGGGCCTGGCCGGCAGCACCCCAGCCACCGCGAAAAAAAGCACGCCATACACACAGCGTGCCGGCTCCGGGGGTGATCACCAATAGCAGTGCAGCGGGTAAAAAGACAGACCACAACATGGTAACGCCTCACAATACACAGGGTTTGTGCCGCCATTCTGTGGCAGCCTGCCAGCAAAACGCCACCCCGCAGGGTGGCGTGAAACTGCGCCGATCAGCCGGGTTTACAGCTTGAAATTGCTGACCAGGCTTTCCAGATTGGCCGACAATTCGCGCAGCTGTGCCACCGAATCCGACACCTGCCGCACCACATGGCTATTGCTCTGCGCCATGGAGCTGATGCGCTCCACATTCTGGGCGATCTCCTGGCTGGCCGTGGACTGTTCGCGGGTGGAGGCAGCAATGTCGACAATGCTGGCCACCAGGCCCTGGCTGCGGCCCAGCACGGTACTCATTGCCTCGTTGGCTTCATCGGCCACCGCCACACTCAGCGTCACCTGCTCGCGGCTGTTTCTCACATCGTCCACCGCCTCGCGGGTTTCGCTGCCGATGGCATTGACGATGCGGGTAATCTGTACGGTGGCCTCGGCGGTACGTCCGGCCAGATTGCGCACTTCGTCGGCCACCACGGCAAAGCCGCGGCCCATTTCACCGGCACGGGCCGCCTCGATGGCCGCGTTCAGCGCCAGCAGATTGGTCTGGTCGGCAATGTCCTTGATCACCCGCACGATGGTGCTGACTTCTTCCGAGCGCTCGCCCAGGCCGTTCATGCGTTCGGCCAGCGCCTGCATGCTGCTGGTCATGCGCTGGATTTCCGCGGTGATGCGGTTGACCGTGGCCACGCTCTGCTCGGTCAACTCGCCGGTTTCGCGCGCAGTGATTTCCGCCGCCTGCGCGGTATCGGCAATGTGATGCACGCTCACCGTCACCTGCTCCACCCCGGCAGCGGTGGCACTGGCGGCATCAGACTGGCTGGCCGATGCCTGCTGCACCTGGCTGGCAGAATCGGCGAGGCTGGCGGCCGCGGCGCTCACCTCGTGGCTTTGCTGGCGCACCTCGACAAACATGTCGCGCAGGCTGCCGATAAAGCGGTTGAAGGCATCGGCGGTACGGCCGATTTCATCGCGATTGGCAATCTGCATGCGAATGGTGAGATCGCCACGACCGGAGGCCAGCTGGTCCATGGTGTCGGCCAGCTGGTTGAGCGGCCGGGTCAGTGCGCGTACCACCGCCGTCAATACCAGCAGGATCACCACCAGTGCCACCACGCCAATCAGGATGGCGGTGAGGCACTGTTTTCTGGCATCGGCGGTAATCGCTGCCGTCGGGATGGATACGCCCAGTGTCCAGAACTGGCCGGTATTGCCCACTTTCACCGGGTGGAAGAAATGGGTGAAACCACCGTCCTCATAGACGAAGTCTTCGCCTTTCTTGATCTGCTCCAGATGTCCGGCCAGCGCGTCGTCCTTGGGCACCGGCTTGCCCAGCAGTTCCGGTTTGGCCGTCACCACATACAGGCCACCTTCGGACACCATGCGGATAAAACCGCTTTCATACAGATGGATGGCACCAAAGCGTTTTTGCAGCTGGTCCAGCGCCACATCGGTGGCCGATACGCCCAGCATCTTGCCTGCCGCATCCTTCATCACCACGGCCAGCGAGCTTTCCAGAATCATCTTGCCCTGCACTTCATACGGGTAAGGCTCGGTAATGGTGTCGCGGCCACGCTGCTTGGGCACGTAGTAGAAATCGCCCCAGCCGGATTTTTCATAATCGGGCTGATAGCTTTCCGGGTGGTCCTTGAACTTGGGGAATTCCTTTACCCGGTCGGCCGACATCATCACGTCCATCTGCGCCTTGCCCTGGGCATTCTTGGTGATGTAGGGCTGGTAACGACCGGTCGGGTCATGCCGCGGCCAGTCCAGGCGGAAGGCATTGTCATTGCCATCAAAGGCATTGGGCTCCCACAGCATCCACAGCCCCACCGATTGCGGAGCATCATCCAGCATTTGCTGGATCATGTTGTCTGCCAGCTTGCGATCCAGCGGCGCCACACGCTTGATGCCGAGAATGGAGTCGGCCAGATGGCGTGGCAGGGTGAAGCCCTTGTCGAAATCGCTTTCAGCGTCCTTGGCATAACTGCTGGCCTGTTCGGAGGCCAGCTTGTAACCCACATCGACGGCAGCCGTGTAGCTCTGCCAGGCGATCAGGCTGATCATCACGGCAAAGCCGATGGCAATCGCTGCCGCCGCTACCACGATGATGCGTGTACTGAGATGACCCCATTTTGCTGTCGCCATGCCTTCCCCCGTTAACTGTTTTTTTAACTGTAAGCCTAATATACGGCGTTTCAGTACAAACTCTTTAACATATTGGGGGAGAGTCCGGGCAAGGGCCAGCAGTGCCAGCGCAATGCATGCGCCAGCGCAAATACGCCGGCCATGAAATCCGCTAGGGTCTTCCTTATGCCGCCAGAGCTGGCCTGGCTTCAGGGGGCGGTTTTTTCTTCCAGCAGGGTCAGCCAGGCCAGGGCGTGACTGTTGCTTTCGCCGCACATTTCGGCAGAAGGCTGCAGGCCGGAACACACTGCCGGCCGCTCCGGCCGGCCAAACAGCAGGCACAGATTGTCGGCACTGAGCTGGACGCAGCGCACCCCGGCCGGCTTGCCCTGCGGCATGCCCGGAATGGGTGAGGAAATGGAGGGCGCGATGCAACAGGCCGCGCAATGCAGACGGCAATCCATGACGGGCTTTCTGGCAGGATCGGCAACAAGGGCCGGCCACCATATCACAAAGTCCACAGCCTTCCGATGGAGTCGGCTCCTCTTTTGCCGCAGATAATTTACAATATTGGTAACCGTATTGCTTTTTATCCCAGAGACCAGTGCCGCACCTTTTGCAGCCATCAAGTTAGAGCACAAGCAATGATCAAGTGCATCGAGGTGTCCGATCTCAAGGTTGGCATGTACATTCACGACCTGAACTGCGACTGGATGTCACATCCGTTTTTGCTGAAGCGTTTTCTGGTCAGTGATGAAAGCGCCATTCACAAGATCGCCGATTCCGGCATCCACCAGGTGTATATCGATACCCGCAAGGGGCTGGATGTCGCCCACGCGCCCACGGTGGGCGAAGTCAAGCACAAGCTGGAACAGGAAATCATCGAGCTGGCCAGCCACGAAGTCCCGGTGGAGCGCCGGGTGGAGGCGGCGGCGGAATTCGGCCGTGCCCAGCTGATTCACAATGAGGCCAACCTCATCGTGCGCAGCATTCTGCAGGATGTGCGGCTGGGCAAGCAGGTGGAACTGGAAATGGTGGAGCCTTCCATCGAAAAGATGACCAGCTCCATCCTGCGCAACGGCGGTGCCCTGCTGTCGCTGTGCCGTATCAAGGACAAGGACGACTATACCTTCCAGCACTCGGTCAGCGTCGGCGCACTGATGGTCAGCTTCTGCAATGCCATGAACATGAGCCGCGAGGTGATCCACCATGCCGGCATTGGCGGCATGCTGCACGATATCGGCAAGATGAAGGTGCCGGACAGCATCCTCAACAAACCGGGCAAGCTCACCGAACAGGAATTCGCCGTGATGAAATGCCATGTGGTGGAAAGCAAGCAGATCCTGCTGGCCACCAAGGGCATTTCCGATACGGCGGTCAAAGTGGCCGCCCAGCACCACGAGCGCCACGATGGCAGTGGCTATCCCGAAGGGCTGAAGGGTGAGCAAATCTCCCAGCTGGGGCAGATGGCGGCCATTGTCGATGTCTACGATGCACTGACCTCCGACCGCTGCTACCACAAGGGCATGGCCCCCACCGATGCCCTGCGCAAGATTTTCGAATGGTCGAAATTCCACTTCAATCCGGTGCTGGTGCAGGCCTTCATGCGCTGTATCGGCATCTATCCCATCGGCACCCTGGTGCGGCTGGAAAGCGGCCGGCTGGGGGTGGTGATCGAGCAAAACGACAATAACCTGGTTTCGCCCAAGGTAAAGGTGTTTTTCAGCAGCAAGAGCAATACCTATATCCCGCCGGAAATCGTCGACCTGTCGCGCGGCATGGGAGCCGGTGGTGGCGACAAGATCATCAGCCACGAATCCCCTGCCAAGTGGCGGCTGGATCCGCTGCGCTTTCTGTAAACGACAAAGCCCGCCAATGGCGGGCTTTTTCTTGTGTATTCGGAAGCCAGCTCAGCTCTGGCGCAACACCATGGCATGTTCCGGGCCGGGGAAACCAGCGGCGGACAGAGCTTCGCGAATCACCCGGTTGCTATCGAAATACACCTGCCAGTAATGCTCGGGCCGGCAATAGGGGCGCACGGCCAGCACCGGTCCCAGCGCGGTGAATTCCAGCAGATCCACACTGACGGGCGGCTCGGCCAGCACATTGGGAATGGCGGCAATTTTCTCGCGCAGCAAGCTGATGGCCAGCGCATGATCGGCACTGGCAGCCAGCTGCGCCTTCAGGTCTACCCGGCGATAGCCGTTGGCGCTGTAGTTCTGGATGTTTTCCGAGAAAATCTTGTTGTTGCCGATCAGTGTCATCACATTGTCCGGCGTATCGATGATGGTGGAAAACAGCCCCACTTCCTTCACCGTTCCGGTAATGCCGGCCACGCTGACCACATCGCCCACCTTGAAGGGGCGCAGTACCACCAGGAAGATGCCGGCGGCAAAATTGGCCAAGAGGCCGCTCCAGGCCAGGCCGATGGCCACGCCGGCAGCACCGATGATGGCAGCGAAGCTGGCGGTTTGCACGCCGAAGAAACCCAGCATGGCAATGACCAGCACCACGGTCAGGCTGACCGACAGAAACGAGTGTGCATAGCGACGCAGCGTGGGATCGAGTTTTCTGGCCACCAGCTGCTCTTCCATCAGCCGCCCGGCCAGGCCGATAAACCAGCGCCCCACCACCCACAGCACAATGGCGGAAACGATATTGATGCCGGCCTGGATTGCCAGGTCCACCCAATGCGTCCAATTGATGTCTGTCATGGTCATCCTATTTATTCAGTTGGTAGAAACCATTGAAAAATAGAATGTCCTTGATGAAAAATCCAGCCAGCACGGTCAGGCCGGCAGCCCGCTCAGCCCAGCAAGGTTGACAGTTGCTGGCAGCTGTCGCCGATGCCGGCTGCGAGACGGATGGCGAATACCGCATCCATGCGGGTGGGCGTGTAATTGACCAGCGCGGTTGGCACGCCAGCCCGTGCTGCCTCCAGTGGAATCAGGTTGACTGGCGACACTTCCAGCGAGGACCCCAGTACCAGCAGCAGATCGGCCGACACGGCCAGCTCGAAAGCACGCTCGATCAGCGGCACCGGCTCGCCATACAACACCACGTCCGGCTTCAGCACATCCATGCAGTGGGGACACAGTGGCAGGACATGATGGTTGATATAGTCCAGCCCCTGCTGCCGGCTACAGCCAGGGCAGCTGGCACTGCGTAGCGTGCCATGCAGTTCCAGTACATGCTGGCTGCCGGCCACGCCATGCAGGCCGTCGATATTCTGCGTCAGTATCGACACCTGCTTGCCCGTGGCTTCCAGCCAGGCCAAAAAGCGATGGCCGGCATTGGGCTGGTAATTGCCCAGCAACTTGGTATGGAACAGCTGCTTGAAGCTATGCCAGAAGGCTTCCGGATCGGCACGGAAGTAATCGATGGATACCAGTTCTTCCAGCCGCATGCCCTGCTGCCACAGCCCCTTGGCCGAACGAAAATCCGGTATGCCGGATTCGGTACTCATGCCGGCACCACTCAGTACCACGACATGCCCAGCCTGCCTGATGGCGGCGGCCAGTTGCATGATTTCCTGCTGCATCTGCTGTCTCCTGCACCTGCTATTTATTGTTGCCAAGCTTAGTCGAGCACTGACACGGCAGGCAAAAAACCAGTGCAGCAAGCTTGCCCGACATCAAGCGGCTGGTGGCAGCACGACGGGTGCTGGATATTTGACGGCATTTTTCTGCAATTTGTCGCAGACCGCGGCATTGAGATCCAGCTGCAGCACACTGGCCAGCCGCACCAGATACAGCAGCACATCGGCCACCTCTTCCTGCAAATGGGTGAAGCGCGCCGGGTCGTCTGCCAGCCGGACCACTTCCTCGTCGGTCAGCCACTGGAAGATTTCCGCCAGCTCGCCCACCTCGCCGGTCAGGGCCAGCATCAGGTTGCGCGGGGTATGAAAACGCTGCCAGTCGCGAGCATCGGCAAACTGCTGCAGTGCCGTTTCCAGTGCCGTGGTGTCAATCAAACGCTGCTCGCTCATCGCGCTTATCTCCGGTTTGCGGTTTCACGTGAAACCACAGGGCTCATGCAAAACAAAACGCCCGCAAGCGGGCGTCGGGTGATGGCCAGCGGCTCACGCCCTAGCGCAACAAGCCTTCGTCCTGCAGCGCCGCCTGCACCGCCGGCAAGGCCTGCACCCGCTGCATGAAGGCGCTGATGGCCGGGAAGTCGGCCAGCGAACGGTGCACCATGTGTACCCAGTTCAGGCAGGTAAACAAATAGGCATCCGCCACGCTGAAATCCTCGCCCAGCAGATAGGGGGCGCTGGCCAGCTGCGCCTCCACGATGGCAAAGCGCACAGTGAGCTTGTCCCAGGCGGCATTCTTCACCTCGTCACTGCCGGGATAAAACAGCGGCGAGAAACTCTTGTGAATCTCGGTGGCAATGTAGTTCAGCCACTCTTGTAGCCGGTAGCGCGCCAGCGTGCCATTGGCCGGTGCCAGCTTGCGCTCCGGCACCAGGTCGGCCAGATACTGCACGATGGCCACGCCTTCGCTCAGCACCGTGCCATCTTCCAGCTGCAGGGCCGGCACATAGCCTTTGGGGTTGATGCTGCTGAATTCCACGCCGCTGGCTGTTACATGCGGTTGTGCGCGCAGATTGACCTTTTCCACGCTGAACGGCAGCCCAGCGGCATGCAGCACGATATGCGGCGACAGGGAGCAGGCTCCCGGCGAGTAGTAGAGTTTCATCACATCTCCTGTTCGGAAAAACAGCGACTGCAGCACAGCGGCACCGGCACGGCACCGGACTCATCCTGTTCAACTGGGGCGACACCCTGGCAATTTCAAGCCTCAACCCTGTTTGGGTGCAAACAGCCGGGGGCGGCCATCCTTGCCGGCCGTGCTGGATGGGCGGGTTTTCATTTCAATGTACAGGGCCTCCACCTGGGCACGGGCCCAGGGTGTACGGCGCAAAAACACCAGGCTGGATTTGATGCTGGGGTCCTGGTTGAAACAGCGGATGGCAATGCGCCGGCCCAGCTCGGGCCAGCCAAAACGCTCGACCAGCGCCAGCAGGATCTTTTCCAGCGTCATGCCGTGCAGCGGGTCATTGGGCGGAGTGTCGCTCATGTGAATCATCCTGTTGCTGAGCGCCCGGACAGCGCCACATGGAAAAACGACGCAGTGTAGCCGCGCCACGGACAAACGGCCAGCCGTATTCCGGGCCATCAGCAGTCGAGCGATTCATCATTGCTAACATTTGACGGCCTCCGCGCAATACTTGGCTGACATCTGCGGCAGATACTGCTCCCATCCATTTTCACCGGTACAAGGAAAAGCACCATGAAACTGATCAAATCGCTGTTGATTGTCGGTCTGCTGGGCAGCGCGGCTGCCACCACCGTTCACGCCATGGGCAAGGGTGATTGTGCCATGGGTGGCGATGACATGAAGCAACACATGTGGCAGATGGACCCCGCCAAACGCCAAGCCATGATGGAAAAGCACCTGCAGATGCTGCATGACCAGCTGAAGATCCAGCCGGCGCAAGAGTCGGCCTGGAAAAGCTATATTGCCGCCATCAAGCCGCTGCCGGGACAAGACAAGCCAGCCGCCAAAGCGGACGCCAAGCTGCCGGAACAGCTGGATGGTCGCCTGCAGATGATGCAACAGCATCTGGAGATGATGCAGAAGCATGTGGCGGCCACCAAGGCGCTGTACCAGCAACTGAGCCCGGAACAGCAAAAGCTGTTTGATCAGGAAGGCCAGCGCATGCACAGCGGCATGCAGCATATGCAACACCATCGCCAGGCTTCCGCCCCGCTGCCGAAAAACTGAGCCTGACATCCGCAGCCATCACCCCGCAGCACCACCGGCCAAGCCGCTGCTGGCGGGGTGAGTGCAGGAAAGCACCATGAACTCTCTGACACGCTTTGCCGGCCTTGCCTTGCTAGCCGGCACCATGCTGGCCAGCGCCCCGGCCGCCCAGGCACACCGTGGCGTTTACTACTACGGGCCACCGCATTTTGCACATTGGCATGATGGTTACTGGAACCACGGCTATTACCATGGCCGGCTAGGCTGGTGGTGGGTCACCGGTGGTGTCTGGTACTGGTATAGCGCCCCGGTCTATCCCTATCCCGATCCCTACGTGCCGCCCGTTGTCGTGAGCGCACCGGCAGTGCCTGCAGCGCCGGCCGTGCCACCGCCGCC
Source organism: Aquitalea sp. ASV15 (assembly GCF_016429115.1). Taxonomy (NCBI): domain Bacteria; kingdom Pseudomonadati; phylum Pseudomonadota; class Betaproteobacteria; order Neisseriales; family Chromobacteriaceae; genus Aquitalea; species Aquitalea sp. ASV15. The sequence continues at coordinate 21,857 of NZ_JAELTZ010000046.1, forward strand.
CGCCACCGTGGCCAGTCCGGAAGCGGCTCAGGTCTGGTACTACTGCAAGGCGGTCAAGCAGTACTACCCCTATGTCAGCGAATGCCCTGGTGGCTGGAAAACCGTGCCGGCACAGCCACCCAGATAACACAGGACGCGCCATCATGAACAAACTGTTGTGGTTGCCACTGGCAGCCATCGGCCTGAGCGCTTGCAGCACCGTACCACTCGGTCCGACGGTGGCGGTCATGCCGGCAGCGGGCAAACCGTTCGAGGTATTTGCCCAGGAGGAACAGCAATGCCGCCAGTATGCCGAAGCCAATAGCGGCGGCAGCAGTGCCGATGCCTCCACCAATGCCATGGCGGGCAATATGGCACTGGGTACGGTGGTCGGGGCCGCGGCTGGGGCCTTGATGGGTGGCCATCAGGGAGCGGGCGTGGGCGCTGGCATGGGCCTGATTGCCGGTACCGCCACCGGGAGTGGCCAGGCCGGCTACAGCGGGCGCGATGCCCAGTACCGCTACAATATTGCCTACGAGCAGTGCATGTATGCCAAGGGTAATCAGTTGCCCGGTCAGCAACGCTACAACGCGCCCTACTACCCGCCACCGCGCCTGCCCTGATCAGGCAGCAAAAGACAAAGGGGCTGGTCTCTCCGACCAGCCCCTGTTTGCTTAGCGCCGCTGACAAAAACCCTGCTGCTGCGCTGCGCCTCCTTGCCATACCCTTGTACTGTCTGCGTCGGCGCGCCTTGCCTCAGGGAGGCTACGCTATTCTGTCAGCCGCTCTTAGCGGCCAAACCACTTGTCGCCAAAATTCACCAGCAATACCCCCGCCACCACCAGCGCAGCGCCCGCCAGCCGTGGCAGGTTGATATCGCGCAGCGGCATGGACAGCCAGCCAAAGCGGTCAAACAGCAGGGAGGTGCACACCTGGCCGGCGATGATCAGCGACAGCATGGTGGCCACCCCCAGCCGCGGAGCCAGCAAGGTGGTGCCGAATACAAAGAAGGCACCCAGCAGCCCACCCAGAAACATCCACCACTCGCCGCGTGCCAGCTGGCTCAATCCGCTGAATTTCTGGCCGGTGAACACGGCCAGCAGGATCAGGCTCAGGGTTCCCACGGCAAAGGAAATCATCGCCGCCAGCACGGTACTGCCATTCAGCAGCAGCTTGAGCTGATTATTGACCGCCGCCTGCAGCGGCACCACCACACCGATGGCAAAGGCCATCAGGGCTAATACTGGGTTCATGCTTGTCCTTTGCTTGGAAGTGACGGCAGTTTCACGTGAAACTGCCACTACATCAGCCAGATAGCTTCACCGGCTGTACCGGGCGCGCCGCCTTGGGATTGCGGGTATAGGCGCAAAAGCCGGGCTTGGGACCAACCTTGGGATGGTTGCGGCAGGTATTGGGCCGCCGCTCGTAAATGGTACACAGCCTGCTCTGCTGGTCCAGATAGTGGCAGTCGCCATTGGCGCGGCGCATCAGGGTGAAGATGCCATGCTTGAAGTTGAAGTGCTGGATCACCCGCTGCTTTTCCAGCCGCTTGGCAATGTTCTTGATCGGTTCTTCCAGCTCGAATTCGTCCACCACACCCATGCGCACCAGATCGGGCAGGCGCACTTCCACCGGCATCGAGCAGCAGCTGCCCATGCAGTCGCTGCACAGGCCGTTCTTGTACTTGACCCAGGTTTCCAGTCGTTCGATATCCGCCATGGCTGCGACCTTATTGCGGACGTTGCTTGAAGAAGGTCATCGGCGCGGTGTAGGGAATCTCGCTGGGAGCCGGCGCTTTCAGGATGTGCTTTTTCATCTTGCCCATCACATGCATTTCACAGGGACGGCATTCAAATTTGAGGGTGTAGGTTTCATTGCCGGATTTCAGCGTCATCGGCTCGGCGCGCACCTGGCCCATCACCCCCTTCACCCCCTTGGCCTGCTTGGGACAGAGATTGTAGGAAAAGCGCAGGCAGTGCTTGGTAATCATCAGGCTGACTTCGCCCTCTTCCTGATGCGCCTCGTAAGCCGCCTCGATCACCTCCACCCCGTGCTTGCGATAGAACTGCCAGGCCAGCTGGTTGTAGACATTGGCCAGATAGCTCAGCGTCTTTTCCGGGTATTCCACCGGCGGCTCCACCGCCGCCTTGCGCTGCGGCCGCAGCCATCCGTCCAGCCTGGCCTGTTCCAGCTGTTCGATGGCCTCGCGGCGCAAGGCATTGATGGCCGATGCCGGCACAAACCACGGCTGGCTCAGCTGCAAGCTCACGTCGTGGGCAACAAACATGGTATTGCCCAGCTTGGCCAGGCTGTCACGCAGGCCCGTCTCGGCCTTGGCGGCATCCTTGGCCGGCTCCAGTGCCAGCACGGCGCTGGCGCTGGCACTACAGCCATCCTCATCGCTCACCGTCAGCTGCAGGCCATCGGCCTGTTCGCTCAGCGTCAGCCATACCCCGACCTTGCGTTCAGCCGACTTTTTCAGCAGCGCCAGTTCCCAAGCGTGATCGCGGTTACGGCACAGATCGGTCCCCGGCTTCAGCCCTTGCAGCAAGGCCGGATCATTCGGCTGGCAACGCCACAGCAGGTGGCCGCCCGGCACATGGCCGATCTGCTTGACGGTATTGAGCTGCATGCCCACCACTTCACGCTTTTTCATGAAGTTGATGCCGTCGCCATTGCTCATGGTCTCCGGGGTGGCAATCTCCAGCCAGTCTGGCCCCACCTTGTGCACCACACCCAGCGCCACGCCGACAAACTTGGGCGAATCAAAGGCGCCGATGTCGATCTTGCGGCCGGTGGCAAAGTAATCGGTACTGCCACGGTGGAAGGTCTTGTCCGGGTCCGGCGCAAAGAAGATCTCGCAGCTGCCGCTGGAGGCCGGTGCCAGTTCCGGGCGGCGCTCGATGATTTCATCCAGCAACAGACGGTAGTGCGCGGTGATGTTCTTCACATAGCTCACATCCTTGTAGCGGCCTTCGATCTTGAGCGAACGCACGCCGGCATCCAGCAGGGCTTCCAGGTTCTTGCTCTGGTTATTGTCCTTCATCGACAGCAAATGCTTGTCGAAGGCCACCACGCCGCCGTCCTTGTCGGTCAGGGTGTAAGGCAGGCGACAGGCTTGCGAGCAATCGCCGCGGTTGGCACTGCGCCCGGTATCGGCATGGCTGATATAGCACTGGCCGGAGAAGGCCACGCACAAGGCACCGTGGATGAAGTATTCGATGGTGGCAGCATCACCGACGCGGGCGGCAATGCGCTTGATGTCGGGAATGCTCAGTTCGCGCGCCAGCACCAGTTGCGACAGGCCGGCATCGGCCAGAAAGCGCGCCTTGTCGGCATCACGGATATCGCACTGGGTGGAGGCATGCAGTTCGATGGGCGGCAAGTCCATCTGCAGGATGCCCATGTCCTGGATGATCAGTGCATCCACCCCGGCGTCGTACAGCTGCCAGATCAGCTTGCGCGCGGCTTCCAGCTCGGCGTCGTGCAGGATGGTATTGAGCGTGGCAAAGATGCGCGCATGGTAGCGATGGGCAAACCGGGTCAGACCGGCGATATCCTCGAGGCTGTTGCTGGCATTGTGCCGGGCACCAAAGCTGGGGCCGCCGATATATACCGCATCCGCGCCATGCAGGATGGCTTCCCGGCCGATTTCAGCGGTTTTGGCGGGGGACAGCAGCTCGATCTGGTGCGACAACAGACTCATGACGATTCCTGACTTGAAAAAAGGGCTTTCCTGCTGGCGGATACCGCCATGGGAAGGGGCGGAATTATAACGTAATCAGTAGCTTATAGATAGCCACCCGCCATTTTCAGTCAACTCTGCTTATACCCTTGTGCGACAAGCACATGACAAAAAGATGACCCGCTGCGCAAGCCTACTAAGTGCGCTTACTTAACTTGCCAAACAGGGCTTGCAAGCGTTCTGTCAGCGACACTACAACGATAATACCAATATAAAACCAATCATCATTCCGGATGAATCCAGGGGGTAATCATCATGTCGGACCGCCTTACCATAGGCCAGAAGCTGTTTGCGCTCATCGCCCTGCTGCAGCTGATCACACTGGGCGTCGGCGGCTTTGGCTGGCTGACCCAGCAAAACATCCTGGCCGATTTTGCCACCACCTATAACGACCGCGTGGTCTGCCTCAAGCAGCTGAAGCTGGCTGGCGACAGCTATGCGGTCAATATCGTCGATGCCGCCCACAAGCTGCACGCCGGCAGCCTGAGCCAGACGGATTTCCTCAATGGCCTGGACCAGGCACAGGCCACGCTCAAGCAGCAATGGGGCGACTACCGTGCCACCTATCTGACTGCTGACGAAAAAATCCTGGCCGACCAGGCCGAACAAGCCATGCACCAGGCCGATGCCAGCATGGTGCGGCTGCGCCAGATCGTGCAGGCCAAAGACCAGGCGGCGCTGCAACAGTTTCTGGACAAGGAGCTCTACCCCGCCATCGATCCCGTTTCCAGCCGCATCAATGCCCTGATCGACCTGCAGCTGCGGGTGGCCGCCGAAAACTTTGCCAGCTCGCAAAGCCATGCCCGCACCTTCTCCGCCCTGTCGCTGGGGCTGATGCTGGGCGGCATAGTGCTGGGAGCCTTGCTGGCCGCCTTCATCATCCGCCGCCTGCTGGCCGAGCTGGGCGGCGAGCCGCGTGATGTGGTGGCACTGGCCAGCCGCATTGCCCGCGGCAATCTGGCAGACCGGCTGCCAGTGGGCTCCGCTGACCAGCACAGCATTGTGGCGTCGATGGCCCACATGCAGAGCGAGCTGATCCGGCTGGTGCGCCACCTGGATGGCATTACCGGCAAGCTGACCGTACACGCCAGCGAGCTGGCCAGTGCCTCGGAGCAGGTTGCCGTCAGCGCGGAAGAACAAACCCGCGCCGCGTCTTCGATGTCGGCCTCGGTCGAACAACTGTCGGTGAGCATCTGCTCGGTCAGCGACAATGCTCAGGACGTGGCCAAGGACGCCTCGGCCTCCGGCGAGCTGGCACACAGCGGTGAACAGGTGATTGTCGACACGCTGCAAACCATCCAGTCGGTGGCAGACCTTGCTCACCAGTCACAACAGCAGGCCGACCTGATGGGCGATCGCTCGCAGAAGATTTCCCAGGTGGTGGCCATCATTCGCGACGTGGCCGACCAGACCAATCTGCTGGCGCTGAATGCGGCCATCGAGGCGGCACGGGCCGGCGAACAGGGCCGCGGCTTCGCCGTGGTGGCCGACGAGGTGCGCAAACTGTCCGAGCGCACCGGCCAGTCCACCACCGAAATCAGCAGCATGATCCGCGAGATGCTGGAAAGCAGCGAACTGGTGATCCGCAATGTGCACGCCACGGTGGAACGCATGGAAACCGGGCTGCGCCAGGCCGGCAAGGCGCGTGATACCGTCAGTGGCATCAACGGCAATGTCAACAGCATCAAACAGTCGGTGGGAGCCATTTCGGTGGCACTGGCCGAACAACAGGCAGCCGGTACCATGATCGCCAGCAATGTGGAACAGGTGGCACAGATGTCGGAAGAAACCAGCACCGCCGCCAACCAGACCGCCAGCTCGGCCAGCGCCATGGAACAAATGGCGCACGAGCTGCAAGCAGCCATCAGCTACTTCACCCTGCCGCAGACCGGTCAGGCCAGTCATCAGCCCGCCGGACCAATGGCCTTCGCCGGTCGGGAGCTGCCCACCACCGGGTGATCACCCCCAGCGGGCACAATAAAAACGCGGGCTGCACCAGCAAAAGCTGCAGCCCGCGTCCATGGCAGCGTTCAACGGCTATTTCTGGCTCAGCAAGGCAGCCAGCTCATCCACCGCCTCCGCCCATTCGGCGTCACAGGCCAGGGCCTGCCGCAGAAACTCTGCCTGGGCGGCACTCCAGAACGGCGCATCGGCCAGCGCCTGTCCCGGCTCCAGCCAGTGGCGCGCCAAAAACACTTTTATAGCCGTGACATCATTGTCCAGACCAAGCTGGGCAAACAGCTGCTCCAGCTGATGCTTGCCGGTATCCATCATTATTTTTTCCTCTAGCTCCTGATGCAGTACTGCAGGATGGCGCGGAACGGAACACAGTGCAATCGACAAGCGCAATGGCTTTGCTATAGTCATCTGTCCTGTCTCCTGCCAGCCCACACCATGACCCTGCACCTAAGCCTGCCACAAGCCCGCCTGCTGCATCTGGCCGCCCAGGGGCTGCTGGCCCCGCCCCGCCGCAAGGCAGGCCCGGCTGATCTGATGAGCGCCATCCGCCGCATGGCCTTGCTGCAGATCGACACCATCAGCGTGGTGGCGCGCAGCCCCTATCTGGTGCTGTACAGCCGGCTGGGCCATTACGACCCGGCCTGGCTGGATGCCGCGCTAGCCAGTGGCCAGCTGTTTGAATACTGGGCGCATGAAGCCTGTTTTGTGCCACGCGAGGATTACCGCCTGCTGCGCCACCGCATGCTGGACCCGGCGCACATGGGCTGGAAATACCCGCAACGCTGGCTGGAGCAACACCAGCCAGCCGTGCACGCAATACTGGAACAGGTCAGGCAACACGGCCCGGTGCGTTCGGCCGACTTCAAGCGCAGTGCCGGCAAGGGCGATGGCTGGTGGGACTGGAAACCGGAAAAACGCCATCTGGAAGTGCTGTTCACGCTGGGCCAGCTGATGGTGAAGGAGCGGCGCAATTTTCAGCGCGTCTACGACGTGGCAGAACGGGTCATGCCGGAATGGGACGATGCCCTCCACCTGCCCAGCGCGGAAACAGCGCAGCGCGACATGGTGCGCCACAGCTGCCGGGCGCTGGGCGTGGTCAAGGCGGGCTGGGTGGCGGATTACTACCGGCTGCGTCGGGGCAAGTATGATGCTTTGCTACACCAGCTGGCGGATGAGGGGGAGCTGATTCCCGCCCGCATCGAAGGCTGGCAGCACGATGTTTTCGTCCATCACAGCCTGCAGGCCGAGCTGCAACAGGCTGCGGCAGGAAAGCTCAAATCCAGCCATAGCGCCGCGCTGTCGCCGTTTGATCCGCTGGTGTGGGACCGCAAGCGTGTCAGCGAACTGTTTGGCTTTGATTACCGCATCGAATGCTATACCCCGGCGGCCAAGCGCCAGTTCGGCTATTTCGTGTTGCCGCTGCTCAGCCGTGGCCGGCTGGTGGGACGCATGGATGCCAAGGCCCACCGCCAGCAAGGCGTGTTTGAAATCAAGGCGCTCTACTTGGAAGCCGGTATCCGGCCCAGCGCGCAGCTATACCGCGATCTGGCTGCCATGTTGCACAAGCTGGCCGCCTGGCATGGCACCCCGCGCATTCAATTACAGCAGGGGCCTAGCGCACTGGCCGTTCAGCTGGCAACAAACTAGCCCAGCAGGATTTCGCTGTACTGGATTTGCGGTGTGATATCGGTGTAATTGGCGATATCACCCTGCAACTGTTCGGCGATTGGCATGAAAGCCGCCAAAAATGTCTCAAGCGACTCGAACTGCAACTGGCACAGCGCAGTGAAGTTGGGGGGACTGCCCGGCTGGCTGCCGCTGATGCCCTTCTCCACCCGCATGTCCAGCAAGGCCGGGGCCAGCAGCTGGCTGGCCAGCGGCATGTGCTGTTGCAGGTAGTAGTCGAAATCGAAACGGGCAGTAGCGCTATACGGATAGAGAATGCTGACGTTGATCATGACCATGTCCTTGGTGGTAAGGCCATCAGCATAAGCGCATCGCCAGCCATACTCCAGCTTCAAACCAGCTGCTTGCGGTACTGGATGAAGCCCAGATTGTCAGCCAACCGGTCGTACAGCTGGCGCGCCGTGGCATTGCTTTCATGGGTCAGCCAGTACACCCGGCTGCAGCCGGCATCTGCCGCATAGGCATACACCTGCTCGATCAGCGCCCGTCCCGCTCCCGTGCCGCGCACTTCCGGCTGTACATACAAATCCTGCAGATAACAGTAATTGCCGGGGGTCCAGCTACTGCGATGCAATACCGTATGCACCAGCCCCACCGCCCGCTCGCCCTGCCAGGCCAGCCAGGCCTGCATGGGCTCGGCCGGGTCAAGAAAACGCTGCCAGGTGATGGCGGTGTCGGCCTCGTTCTGACTGCTGTGATAGAAATCCAGATAGCCCTGCCACAAGGGCAGCCAGGCAGCAAAATCTGCGGCGGCAAGTGGGCGGATATGAACAGTCTGCGACATGACAAACTCCTTGATGGATCAGCCTTCATGCTGCACGGCTTATGGCTCCATGAGCAGAGCCAATCGCGGTGGATGGAATGGAACCAGTGTGGGGAGTGGGGAGTGGGGAGTGGGCAACAGCTTGCTTGAATGGCTTTATCCACAGCCCATCAGTATTTCGCTATTTATCCACAATACAGCCGGACTCGACAAATCATTGAAACTAAAGGAATTTCAAGCAGCCCGCCTACATGGCGGACGTCCGGAAACAGCCGCATGCCGGCATGACTGTCGCTATCCGCCTCCCTGCTTGAACCTGACGGCTGTGGATAAAGTGCCACCATGAAAAACGGCAGCCGCAGCTGCCGTTTTTTTCAGACTTGTGGATAAGTCAGCGGATCGACAAGATCAGATCTTGTCGTACAGCTTGGCTCCACCCTTCACAAACTCCACCGACTTCACTTCCATGCCCTTCTGCAGCGCGGCTTCATCGCTGATGCCCTGCTGGGCGGCGAATTCGCGCACGTCCTGGGTAATCTTCATCGAACAGAAATGCGGGCCGCACATGGAACAGAAGTGCGCCACCTTGGCACTGTCCTTGGGCAGGGTTTCGTCATGGAAGCTGCGCGCCTTGTCCGGGTCCAGACCCAGATTGAACTGGTCTTCCCAGCGGAATTCGAAACGCGCCTTGGACAAGGCGTTGTCGCGGATCTGCGCGCCGGGGTGGCCCTTGGCCAGGTCGGCGGCATGGGCGGCCAGCTTGTAGGTGATGATGCCTTCCTTGACGTCATCCTTGTTGGGCAGACCCAGGTGTTCCTTCTGGGTGACGTAGCACAGCATGGCCGTGCCATACCAGCCGATCTGCGCCGCACCGATGGCCGAGGTGATGTGGTCGTAGCCCGGTGCAATATCGGTGGTGAGCGGGCCCAGGGTGTAGAACGGCGCTTCGTGGCACCACTCCAGTTCCTTGTCCATGTTTTCCTTGATCAGCTGCATCGGCACATGGCCGGGGCCTTCGATCATCACCTGCACATCGTGTTTCCAGGCCAGCTGCGTCAGCTCGCCCAGGGTTTTCAGTTCGCCCAGTTGCGCGGCGTCATTGGCATCCCACACGCTGC
>NZ_JAELTZ010000047.1:0-30702 GCF_016429115.1 Aquitalea sp. ASV15
CAAGTATTTGGCTTTCGCCAAGCACTCACACCTATCGGTTATTCTGTTTTTTAAAGAGCGGTGCAGGTCGCTGCGTTTCGTTTCCGTCGCTGCGTTGTCTGCTGAGGAGGCGAACTATACCGCCCTGACCCACCCTCGTCAACACCTTATTTTCAAAAAATGCGCTGTTTTTACAGATTTCATCGCAAAGCATTGATTCAAAAAAGAATAAAAACTGAAACAAATTGAATGTCGATGTTGATGCCCCGTCATTTGCTGGTGACTACCGGGATTTCCCGGCAGGAAAATCGTTCAGGATGGTCAAATCAGCAAATCATTTCGCTGTTTATACGCATATTTCATTTTTCTGCTTACTGACAACAACCCCTTCTCGATTTCTGGATAGAAAGCGAGGCTCCCTTTCAGGGAAAGGGCGGGGGAAAGGGGAATCGATGGGAAGGCTGCGGAATTAAATACCTGGTCGGAAGGCCCGGCTTTGCCGGGCCCAGTACAAGCGCACCAAACAACATTGTCAGCAGCCAGAACAGCGCCCAGTGGGCGCTGTGGTTTGCGGGAGCAGATAGGGGCTTACAGTACGTAGCGGGCCAGATCTTCGCGCTGCGACAGCATGTCCAGCTTGCCATCCACATAGTGGGCGTCGATCTTGCAGCTGCCACTGCGCGCATCGTAGGAGACTTCTTCCAGCAGTTTCTCCATTACCGTATACAGACGGCGCGCGCCGATGTTTTCGGTCTTTTCGTTCACCTGCCAGGCGATTTCGGCCAGGCGACGAATACCGGATTCTTCGAATTCCAGTTCAACGCCTTCGGTGGCCAGCAGTGCCTGGTACTGACGGGTGAGGCAGGCATCGGTGCTGGTAAGGATTTGCACGAAGTCTTCCACCGACAGCGAGGAGAGTTCGACGCGGATGGGCAGGCGGCCTTGCAGTTCCGGAATGAGGTCGGACGGCTTGGACAGCTGGAAGGCGCCTGAGGCGATGAACAGGATGTGGTCGGTCTTGACCATGCCGTACTTGGTGGAGACGGTGGTACCTTCCACCAGCGGCAGCAGGTCGCGCTGCACACCGGCGCGGGAGACATCCGCGCCTTGTCCTTCGGAGCGGCTGGTGACCTTGTCGATTTCATCGAGGAAGACGATGCCGTTCTGCTCGACATTTTTCAGCGCGTCGGCCTTGAGCTCGTCTTCGTTGACCAGCTTGGCGGCTTCTTCGTCGATCAAGAGCTTGAAGGCTTCGGCCACTTTCAGCTTGCTGGCCTTTTTCTTGCCGGCGTTCATGCCCTGGAACATGCTTTGCAGCTGGCTGGAGAAGTCTTCCATGCCCGGTGGTGCAAAGATTTCCATCCTGGACTGCGGTGCAGCCACTTCGATTTCGATTTCCTTGTCGTCCAGCTTGCCTTCGCGCAGCATCTTGCGGAATTTCTGCCGGGTGTGGCCGTCTTCCGGCTTGCTGTCTTCCGTCTGCGGTTCGCCAAAGAAACCGGGGGCGCTGCGTGCCGGCGGCAGCAATACGTCGAGGATGCGGTCTTCGGCGGCATCTTCGGCACGTACCCGGTTGCGCTTGATGGCGGCATCGCGGGTTTCCTTGATGGCCACTTCCACCAGATCGCGGATGATGGTGTCGACGTCGCGACCGACATAGCCGACCTCGGTGAACTTGGTGGCTTCCACTTTAATGAAGGGCGCACCAGACAGACGGGCCAGACGGCGGGCGATTTCGGTTTTGCCGACGCCGGTGGGGCCGATCATCAGGATGTTCTTGGGGGTGATTTCGCTGCGCAGCGGCTCGGCCACTTGCTGGCGGCGCCAGCGGTTGCGCAGGGCAATGGCGACGGCGCGCTTGGCGGCGTCCTGGCCAATGATGTGCTTGTTCAGTTCGTGAACGATTTCTTGCGGGGTCATCTGGGTCATGACAGTACTCCCGGCCGGCGCGTGTACGACGCAACGGCCCGTGAATCGATGGGGACGAATGGCTGGGCTTATTCGGCAGCCGGCTGGGCTTCTTCTCCCAGCGTTTCGATGAGGTGGTTCTGGTTGGTATAGATACAGATGTCGCCGGCGATTTCCAGCGACTTCTTCACCACCACGGCCGGGTCCAGCCCGGTATTTTCAAACAGGGCGCGCGCGGCAGACTGGGCAAAGGCGCCGCCGGAGCCGATGGCGGCAATGCCTTGCTCGGGCTCCAGTACATCGCCATTGCCGGTGATGATCAGCGTGGATTCCTGGTCGGCCACGATCAGCATGGCCTCCAGCCGGCGCAGCATGCGGTCGGTGCGCCAGTCCTTGGCCAGTTCGACCGCCGAGCGCACCAGATGGCCCTGGTGTTTTTCCAGCTTGGCTTCAAAGCGTTCGAACAGGGTGAAGGCGTCGGCCGTGCCACCGGCAAAACCGGCCAGCACCTTGCCGTGATAAAGACGACGTATCTTGCGGGCCGTGGACTTGATCACGATATTGCCCAGGGTTACCTGGCCGTCGCCGCCCAGCGCCACGCGCTCGCCACGACGGACGGAGACGATGGTGGTTCCGTCAAACTGCTGCATGTTCTGTTCCAGTCTATTGAATGTGTCTGCGCCAGACTGGCGCGTAATGTGCAATATGCAGCCATTCCGGGCGATTACAAGACAACCCTTTGGCACACATGGCTTATTGCAATAGGGGGTGCAACTGATCTTAATAATTGCTAATGATAATAATTTGCATTATCATTTTGCCATGAATCTCCGACTTCACTCTACTGCCAGCAGGCTGCCTTCTGCGGCATTTCTGGGAAGCTGCAGCCTGCACGGGCTGGCAGTGCTGCTGTTGGCCAGCTGGTTGGCCACCACCCCGCCGGTGACCCTGCCCCAGCTGGCCAGCCTGCCAGCCATGACCCTGGCCGCGCCCAGTGCACCTGCACCTTCTGCTGCGGCTCCGGCGAGGCCGCCAAAGCAAAGCAAGCCAACGCCGGTAGCGAAACCGGCCACGCCCCGGCCCGTTGCCACTGCCGCCCCCAAGCCGACAGCCCGCCCCATCACACGCTCCTCTGTCGCGCCAAGCCCGTCAGCGTCTCCAGCGGAAACAAGCAACCATATGGCAGTCCCTGCCGCTGCGCCAGCCGTGGCGACACCCGCTGCACCGGCTCCGGTAGTACAGGAACCCTTGTACCGCGGTGGCTACCTGAATAACCCCAAGCCGATCTACCCGCCGCTCTCCATCGAGATGGAAGAAACCGGCACCGTACGCCTGCGCGTTCAGGTCAGCGCCCAGGGTCTGCCGCTGGCGGTGGAACTGGAACAAACCAGCGGCTTTCCCCGGCTGGACCGGGCGGCGCTGACCGCAGTGCGCGGCTGGAAGTTCACCCCGGCCAAGCGTGGTGATGAGGCCATTCCTTATACCTTTATTGTCCCCGTTCAATTTTCCCTGAAGAACCTGCGTAAACCATGAAGCTACTGACTGTCTTTCAGCAAGGGGATGTTGTGTTGATCACAACATTCATGATTCTCATCCTGATGTCGATTGCCACCTGGTCGCTGATCCTGCAACGCGGGGTACAGACCTATCGCCTGCGCCGGGCCAATCGCCAGGCCGAAACGGCACTATGGGATGCGCCGGACTGGCATAGCGCCGAGCAGGCACTGGGCGAGTCAAACGCGCCGATTGCACACATCACTCGCCAGGGACTGGCGGCCTTACGCCACCATCAGCAGCATGCCGAGCGCTCTTTGGGCAAGGCTTGTGATCTGAATGAATTCGTCACCCGCGCCATCCGCAAGGCACTGGCCCAGGAAAACGCCCGGCAGGAAAGCGGCATGACCCTGTTGGCGTCGATTGGCTCCACTGCACCGTTCATCGGCCTGTTTGGCACGGTGTGGGGGATTTATCACGCGCTGGTGAATATCGGCACGGCCGGTCAGGTGAGCATTGCCACCGTGGCCGGCCCCATCGGTGAAGCCCTGATCGCCACTGCGGCCGGTCTGGCCGCCGCCATTCCCGCGGTGCTGGCCTATAACGCCTTCACCCGCAGCCAGCGCGTGCAGTCGCAACTGCTGGATCACTTTGCCCATGACCTGCACGCCCAGTTGCTGACCCAGCCGGAGTCTGCCCATGGCATTCGGTAGTTTCGACAAGGGGCCCGGCGCCCCCATGGCCGAGATCAACACCACGCCGCTGGTGGATGTGATGCTGGTGCTGCTGGTGGTATTCATCATCACCGCACCGCTGCTGACCAACACGGTGAAGCTGGATCTGCCGCAAGCCGCGGCGGCCCAGCACCAGGACAAGCCGGAACAGATCCGTCTGTCCATCAATGCTGCCGGTGCCTTGTTCTGGAATGACCAGCCGGTCAGCCAGGGTGCCTTGGCCGCCCGCTTTACCGCTGCCGTGCAGGCCAATCCCAAGGTGGAACTGAACCTGCGCGCCGACAAGAGCGTGCGCTATGAGCTGGTGGCCACCACGCTGGCCGCAGCCCAGCAAAGCGGCGTCAGCCGCATCGGCTTTGTCACCGAAGCACCCTAAGCGCCACACCCCGTTGTTCTGACAATCGGTCCGTCACGGGGGTGACTGGCCGATTGTTACTCTCCCCTGCCCTGGTTTGCTGCAACCCATGCTGCCCACACAGCATGCGGGAACGGCTGCGTCACGCCCATGCACAGGCCAGGACTTTGCTTTCTGTGATAGGCACACAATAAAAGAGGATCAAATGAAACAAAGCTTGCAACAATCGCCCCACCTTGCGCAGCGCAAACTACCGGCGCGCATGGCCGTTGGCATGCTGGCCGTGGCGCTGAGCCCCAGCCTGGCCCTGGCGGCCGAAACCGGCCAGACGCTGGAAACCGTCACCGTGGAGGGTGAAGCCCCGCTACGCGACACCTACAAGACGGAAACCACCAGCATTGGCAAAACCAAGCAGCAGCTGCGTGATATTCCGCAATCCATCACCGTGGTCAACCAGCAACTGATGCAGGATCAGGGCGTGGCCACGCTGAAGGACGCGCTGCGCAATGTACCGGGCATCACCTTTGCCGCTGGCGAAGGCGGGCGTAGTGGCGACCAGGTGGTGATTCGCGGCTTCTCCGCCGCCACCGACACCTATCGCGACGGCATGCGCGATATCGGCCAGTACAACCGTGATGCCTTCAACGATGACAAGGTGGAAGTGCTGAAGGGTGCCAGCTCGATGCTGTTTGGCCGCGGCTCCACCGGCGGCGTGGTCAACCAGGTCAGCAAAACGCCCTATCTGGGCAGCAAGCTGGACGGTGACCTCACCATCGGCACCAATGACTACCAGCGCGTGACCGCCGACATCAACCAGATGACCGGCGATCACTCTGCGGTTCGGCTGAACCTGATGGACACCCACGACGGTAGTGATCGCGGTGCGGCCAAGAACGAGCGCTGGGGCATTGCACCGTCCGTCGCCTTTGGCCTGGGCGAGCCCACCACGGTGGTGCTGTCCTATATGCATCAGGAAGAAAACAATGTGCCGGACTACGGCGTGCCGTACAACTCGGTCACACGCGAACCACTGAGCGTGGACCGCAGCAAGTTCTACGGTTTTGACAGCGATTACGAAAAAACCAGTGCCGATATCGTCACCGCCAAAGTCACCCACGATTTTGGCAATGGCACCGAGCTGAGCAACCAGTTGCGCTACAACCGCTTCTGGCGTGATGTCAGCCCCACCGCCCCGCGCCTGGCCAGTACCGACACCAGCGCCAGCGGCCAGATGCGTCGCAGCAAGCCAATGCGCGACGGCGTGGACCAGTCTGTCAACAACCAGACCGACCTGACCACCCGCTTTGCCACCGGCGACATTCGCCACACCTTGCTGACCGGGCTGGAAATGACTTACGAGCTGTCCGACACCAGCCGTTACGCCCTGCTCAATGCCCTGCCCACCACCACCATTGGCAACCCGGTCTCCTCCACCGCCTATAACGCTGCCCGCTATCGCAGCAGCAATACCAAGTTCCAGGCCAGTGACATTGCGCTATACAGCATGGACACCATCGAGCTGACCCGGCAGTGGAAAGCCGTGCTGGGTGCACGCTTTGACCGCTTCGAAGGGGATTACAATGTGCGCGGCTTCAATTCCGACGGCAGCGTGAACAGCAGCAACACCTACGACCTGTCGCGCACGGATAATGTGTGGAGCTGGCGTAGCGGCCTGATCTGGCAGCCGGACATGGCCCAGTCCTACTACTTCAGCTACGGCACCTCATTCAACCCCTCTGGCGAAACCTATGCACTGGACAAGGCCACCGCCAAGGTTGACCCGGAGAAAAACCGCAATATCGAACTGGGTGCCAAATGGGACTTGCTGGATGGCGATGCCAGCCTGCGTGCAGCACTGTTCCGCATTGAAAAAACCAACGAGCGCAATACCGACCCTGACGACACCACGCTGGTTACGCTATCCGGCAAGCGTCACACCAACGGGATAGAAGTGGAAGGCAATGGTCGCCTGACCGAGCGCTGGGAAATTTTCGCTGGCGTCACCTTCATGGACTCCAAGATCGACAAAGCCGCGCCAGGCCAGAACAGCACCACCGGCAAGATGCCGCGCTACACCCCGCGCGCTACCGCCAATATCTGGACCACTTACAAGTTGACCGACCAGATTACCGGCGGCCTTGGTGCCACCTATGTCGGCAAGCGCTATGCCAACGAGACCAACACGCTGTATCTGCCGTCCTACACGGTGGCCAATGCCATGCTCAGTTATGAAACCAAGCATTATCGTTTCCAGCTGAACCTGAACAACCTCAGCAACAAGACCTATTACGACGGTGCCTATACCGGCCATGCCACCGTGGGCACGCCCCGCGAAGCGCAGCTGACCATCGGCCTGAAATACTAAGTCCCTGCGCCAGCCGCCCTTGACTGCGGCTGGCGTTTTTTTACCTGACCGGCGCCAGCCCTTTTGTAGTCTGACAGTGCCCGGTACACGCGGAGTCCAACCCATGCTGCTGCATATCCCCGACGTCCTTACCCCCGAAGAACTGGCCCATGGCCGCATGCTGCTGTCCCAGGCCGACTGGGCTGATGGCCGCATCACGGCCGGCAGCCAGTCCGCACAGGTCAAACGCAATCTGCAATTGCCCCAACATCTGGAGATTGCCCGCGAACTGCAAGCCATGGTGGAAGCGGCACTCAAACGCAACACGCTGTTCTTCTCCGCCGCACTGCCCAAAACCGTTTTCCCGCCGCTGTTCAACTGCTACCAGGGCGGCATGGACTTTGGCAATCATGTGGACAATGCGGTGCGCAGCCACCCTTTTGACCAGAGCTGGGTGCGCACCGATGTCTCATGCACCCTGTTCTTCAGCCAGCCGGACGAATACGACGGCGGCGAACTGGTGGTGGAAGATACTTATGGCCTGCATAGCGTCAAGCTGCCGGCCGGCGACATGGTGCTCTACCCCTCCACCAGCCTGCATCGCGTTGAGCCGGTTAGCCGTGGAGCGCGCATTGCCTCTTTTTTCTGGACCCAAAGCATGATCCGGGACGATGCCAAGCGCGGCCTGCTGTTCGACATGGACATGGCCATCTCGCGCTTGCGCCAGCAACACGGTGATACCGCCGAACTGGTCACGCTGACCGCGAACTATCACAACCTGTTGCGAATGTGGGCAGATCTATAGCCTTGCGGAGATATTTCTTGTTTCAATCTCAAAAAAACTGATTACTGTCATGAAATTTCCTGGCACAAGTAAGTAAAGTTCCCTACAGAGCTACTTAATCGACATATGCCTGATGGCATAAGCCTAGCGGAAACCCTCCATGACGCAGCTGATCAGAACCCAACCTAGCAAGGAAGTACAGCTGGAAGCCGATGAACTGATTGTCACCAAGACGGACAGTACCGGCCACATCACCTATGCCAATCGCGTCTTCATGCAATTGGCTGAATATCCGGAAAACGAATTGCTGGGCAAACCGCACAACCTGATCCGCCACCCGGACATGCCACGCGGGGTATACCGGCTGATGTGGAAGACGCTGCAGGCGGGGCGCGAGTTTTTCGGCGTGGTCAAAAACTACACCGCCAGCGGTAATTATTACTGGGTACTGGCCAATGTCACCCCGGACTACGACAGCAAAAACCAGCTGCAAGGTTACTTTTCCGTGCGCCGCCCACCTGGCCGCCGGGCGGTGGAAGCCGTCATTCCCATTTATGCCAGGATGTGCCAGCTGGAAAGCAGCCACAACAAGGCCGCGGCGCCGGATGCCTCCATGGAGTGGTTACTGGCCGAACTGGAAAAACAGGGCCACAGCTATGAAAGCTTTGTCCTGTCCCTGCTCGACACCAACCTTACCTCCGGGAAAACTGCATGATGGCCCGCCGCACCCGCTCCCCCTTTCTGCGCACCCGCCTTGGCTACTGGCTGATCGCTTTCAATACCCTGACGCTGTGCACCGTACTGGCTTCGCTCCTGCTGCCCGACAGCTGGCGACTGGGCGTGGAAGTCTTCCTGATGGTGTTTTGCTTGCTGCTGTCGGTCATGGTGTGGGTTGGCAGCGGCCGCATCTTCGCCGTGCTCAACACCCTGCATGAGCAACTGGGCTATGCCTGCGACGGCGAACTGCACCACCGCGCCTCGCGCACCCGCGACATGGGCGAAGTGGGCCTGGTGGCCTGGGAGCTGAATGACTTCCTCGATCTGGTGGAAACCTATTTCAAGGAAATCAACACCAGCTTTCGCCGGGTCAGTGACAATGACTACAGCCGCCGCCCGCTGTGCCAGGGCTTGCCCGGCATGTTTGCCGAATCGCTGCGCAATGTGGACAGCGCCATTCAGGCCATGGCCGACAATGACGGCTATATCCGCAGGAATCGGCTGTCTTCCCAGCTGGCCGCACTGAACAACCCGCATCTTCGCCAGAACCTGGCCAGCAACCAGAGCGACCTGAGCCAGATCAGCACGGCCATGGACCAGGTATCCGGCATTACCCGCGACACTGCCAGTGCCTCGCGCGAGAGCCTGGATAGCGCCGTGCTGCTGTCCGGTCATATGGACACGATTGCCGGCAGCGTGGTGAGCATGAACGAGGCCAGCAGTGCGCTGGCACAGGAGTGGACCGGCATCGAATCCTCGCTGGCCGCCATTTCCGCCATTGCCGACCAGACTAATCTGCTGGCGCTGAATGCCGCCATCGAAGCCGCCCGTGCCGGCGAAATGGGCCGCGGCTTTGCCGTGGTGGCGGACGAGGTACGCAAGCTGGCCGAGCGCAGCAAGGACACGGCCCACCGCGTGCAGTCGGTGCTGGGCAGCCTGTCCAGCCGCATTGGCGACATGCAAAGCCGCGCCGGCGAAGCCGGCTCGGTGGCCGCCGAGGTCAAGTCATCGGTCGAATCCTTCCGCAACCGCTTCGCCACACTGGCCGAACAATCGGATACCGTACTGGGTCAGGTGCAGAAAGTGCGCGACATGTCCCAGGTTTCACTGCAGAAGGTGGGCCATGTCATGCACAAGCAGATGGTCTATCACGCTCTGGAAGAAGGCCGGGCCATCACCCATGGCAGTGACCTGGCACAGTGGAGTCAGGCAGAGGGCCTGAACAGCTTTGGCAGCACCCGCTCCTTCAGCCAGCTGGCCGCCACCGACCAGCGGGTTGCCGACAGCATCGAACAGGCCATTGCCGCCACCAGTACCGGCATGCAGCTGGATGAGGATGCCATCCTCCGCCATATGCATGCGCTGGAGCAGGACAGTGCGCTTGTCTTGCAGCTGCTGGACCGGATGGTGGAAGAGAAAAATGCACTGTCGACAACTGCGCCACGCTAAGCGCAGCTGACAACATCCTGCGGCGGCCGGTCTTGCGTCTGGGCGGCAGGGCGATCAAGACCGTCGCTGCACCACCCCTGGCCGCCCCCCCCATCCGCCACCGAGCAAGCCTCCCGCAACAACAGCGGCTGGTCCTGACCAGCCGCTGTTTTTCTTTCCCGCGCAGCCTGTCCGCTTCAGGCCGGCATCAGCGGCGGCTGGCCTCGAACAGGAACCAGCTGCGGCGCTCCGTCTCGTCTATCCAGTTCTCGATCAGACTCGCACCGGCAATATCGCGATGCTCCTCGCAGACGCCATGTGCCTCGCGCAAGCGGGCAGCCAGCGTCACATTATCCTCGCGCAACTCGGCCAGCATGTCCTGTGGCGTAACGTAGCTGGCATCGTTGTCCTTGATGCGCTGCTGGCGAGCGATATGGCCGATGGAGCGCAGGGTGGAGCCACCCACCTTGCGGATGCGTTCCGCCAGCGGGTCGGTCATGGCATACAGCTGATCACCCTGCTCATCCAGCAGCAGGTGGTAGTCCCTGAAGTGCGGACCACTGACATGCCAGTGGAAATTCTTGGTTTTCAGGTACAAGGCAAAAACATCGGCCAGCAAGCCATTCAAGGCAGCACTGATATCGCGGGTTGCTGCTGCGCTTAAATCACTGGGGGTGTGCAGCGCGGCATCCGGTTTGGCATGCAGGGCTTTGGCATCGTTTGACTGTGTCATGGCTGGATTCTTTCTGTGAATGGCAAACTGCAGCCTGCCTGTATGTGTGCTTGGCAGGTGGCTGCCTCAGAAAACTATGGTGAGCGGCCAGTCAACACAATGGGAAATTTCTATGAAAATCCATCGTATTTTCCGAAGCACATGCACACCCTCCCGGCAGCGCCCTCCCCTTTGCTGTGCCCAACTGCGCCCAGCCGCCCTGCACAGCTCACTCTCCCTGGCGTGATACCCATTCCGGAAACAGACAGCGCCTGTTTGGTAAAAACAGATATTTACGTAAATATGAAATGTATTTCATTATATAAATTACAATTCTGCTGTTGCTTAATTTTTCATCACCCCAAAATACATAAAACTCTCTTGCAAAAAACTGCAAGAAATAGCTGATTTACCGATGGCGATACCTGTCCTGGGCAAGGGTGACAGCAAAGCCAGCACGGAATTGCGACCGTGCACACCAGCACACAGCAGGAGATTGCACAGACGGACCCAAGCCATGAGTACCCGGCAGCGTGTACCGGCAAGTCCATGGCATGCAGTCAGGCACACCGACCCGGCAGGCCATGCAGCCTGATCAGGCCAACATCGGCATGCAGCGCAGCCGGGCGCAACCGCACGGCATGGCGGCTACCGTAGTAACAGTAAAGTGGGGAGAGCGCGGGAGAAGCAGGACAGCGCCAGCCATGGGCGGCCGCAGTGGGGCGAACCAGGTAGCGTGGCCGTTGAAGCCAGCTGCGGCGAGTCTGACGGTGCAAACGCGGGCCAGGAGAGACAAGGCCGCGGTAGGGCGTTTGTCAGGGGAAGCAGAAAATCAGCAAGAAGATCGGGCATGCATGACGCCAGCCTGCGCGTGGCGGCGAGTCTGGATCATGAATCGAGCAGGCCGGCAGCGTGGATGGCCCGGCTGCACCAGCCGGCATGGCCATAGCGGGCCACCACCGGCCGCGACATGGCGGCTGGTGGCGTGCAGAAGCGCGGCCCATGGCTGTATTTTGAGGAGAAACTGATGAGGGCGTGCCGGCGAGCGAGGCTTAGCGTTTTATTACCTGTCACTAGGTAATTGCCACAATGCGCCGCATGGCAAATGCATGCAAGACTGCACGCTGCAGGCAGAGTCTGTTCACAGGCCCACTCCCTTGATGACAAAGCAGAATGGCGATGAAACATCTTTTTGGTGCACTACTGGGTGGCGTGACCGCCGCCGCCTTTGCCCAGCGCTTATTGAGCGGCTCGAGCCGGCTGGTGATCGATGTCAGCTCCAGCGAAGAATTCAGTGCCGAGCACATTCCCGGCGCGCGCTCCCTGCCACTGGAGCAGCTGGAACAACAGGCCAGCAGCACCATTCCCGATCCGGCCACGCCGCTGGCGCTTTACTGCCGTACCGGTGAGCGGGCCAGGCTGGCCGCCGCCCGCCTGCGCAGCCTGGGTTACACCCAGATCGAAAACATCGGCGGCATGCGCGAAGCCATGCAGAGGCTGCATCAGCTGCTGTAAGCCCCACCCTGACCGACTTAGACCCGCTAACAAAACCCCCGCTCCTGCCTTGCGCCTGCTTGCCGTACTCTTTGGTACTGTCTGCGTCGGCGCGCCTTGGCCCGGCTGCTCCACGAGGGTTTTTCAGCCGCGCCTAGCCTTTCGGTGCAAAGCCGAAACTGGCCAGTTCCGCGGCGCTCAGATAGCGCCACTGCCCTTCGTCCAACTCGCCCAGACTGAGCTCGCCAACCGTCAGCCGGTGCAGATCCATCACCCGATTGCCGGCAGCCGCCACCATGCGTTTTACCTGATGGTACTTGCCCTGGGTAATGGTCATGCGGATGGTGATCTCGTCCACCACCTCCACCTGGTCGGCGGCGATTTTCTCGTTGTCATCCTTGAGGAAAACACCAGCCAGCAAGTGTTTCACCAGCTCGGGCGTCGCCGGGTGCTTCAGGGTGACCTCGTAGCATTTGGGCACATGACGCTTGGGCGAGCTGAGTGCATGCACGAACTGGCCGTCATTGGTCAGCAGCAGCAAGCCGGTGGTATCGACATCCAGCCGGCCTACCGCCGAGATGTCCAGATTGCCGAACTGCCACGGCAGCAGGGTATACACGCTGGGGTGGTGCATGGGCTTGTGCGAGGTTTCATAACCGTCCGGCTTGTGCAGCATGACGTAGATGGGACCGGACTGCAGCTGCCATGGCTCGCCATCCACCACCAGCTCATCGATATCATCCAGCTGGTACGCCTGACGGTAATCCTCGGCCACTACGCCGTTGACTTCCACCAATCCGTATTCCACCAGCTTGCGGCATTCCTTGCGGCTGCCAAAGCCTTGTTGTTGCAATAGTCTGTAGAGTTCCATGGGTGGAATGTTAGCACGCCCCCCGCGCCAGGGGATGGCAGCGGCCAGCTAATGACCAGCGCCGCGGCCTTGCCTATGATGAGGCATGCCTGCCGGCGCGCTTGCGCCGCTACCTGAACCGCCGGAAGCCCGCTGATGACTTATCCCCGCATGGCCCTGCGCAGCCTCGCCACCATCCGCCACGAGCGGTTTCGCCTGCTGCGCGCATTGAGTACCAGCACACTGCTGTTCCTGCCGGCCATGGTGTTTGCGCTCACCGACCAGCCGGCGGGCTGGATTTTCCCCTTCACCCTGACCACGGCCTATTCGATGATGATCGTGCTGCTGGCCGGACGGCTGCAATGGGTGTCGCTGGCAGGGCTGCCGGCCATGCAATGGCTGGGCCAGGCCAGCCAGGGGCAGGATGGCCTGATGCTGGCGGCACTGGTTTGCATGTTGCTGCTGATGGCGACGGCGGCACGACGCGGTCTGCACAAGGGCTTGCAATTCTGGGTGTTCTGCCTGTTGCTCAGCAATATGATGCCGGCCTCGTCCTTGCCGCTCGGCCAGCATCTGCTGCTGGCCGGCAGCGGTGCCGTTTATGGCCTGCTGCTGGGGCGCTGGGGGCTGCGGGGCTGGGCAAGGGTGTTGCCAGGCGCCGCACGAGCCGATGCCCGGCGCTATGCCTGGCACCTGACGCTGTGGGGCTGCCTGGCATGGCTGGCGGCAGCCCACCTGCATCTGCCGCATACCTGGTGGCTGCCCGTGCTGGTGGTGGGCATCATCGACCCCTCACCCCGGCGCATGATCTGGCTGGTCAAGGAAAGGGTCTATGGCACCCTGATCGGCGGCTTGCTGGCTGCAGGCCTGGCCTGGTGGCAGCCTGTTCCCGCCATTCACATGCTGGTGCTGTGCCTGACACTGACTGCCGCGCTAATGCTGATGCAGCGCAGCTTTCGCTGGTTTATTGCCGGCCTGACCCTGCTGGTACTATCCGTGATGCCGGTGACCCAGATACAGCACGGCGTGGTTGAACGGGTGGCGGATACCCTGCTGGTCGGCGTGCTGCTCGCCAGCCTGGCATGGTGGCTGGAGCTGGGCGTCAAGCAACTGCATGCTCAAGACAAGGCCGGCTGACTGCGCTGCGCCAGGCACACCCGGTCCCGTCCCTGTGCCTTGGCCTGGTACAGCGCCGCATCGGCGGCGTGAATCAGGCTTTCCGGGTCCTCGCCGTGCAGCGGGCACACCGACAGGCCAATGGACAGGGTAATGTGCAGCCGGTGCTCCAGCGCCTGGATGGGCAGCTGCCTGACCGCCTCGCATAGCTGCTGCGCCTTCTGGCTGGCGGCATCCAGCGCAATGCCCGGCATCAGGATGCAAAACTCCTCGCCGCCATAACGGCAGACGATGTCGCCACTGCGGAAACGGTCGCGCAGGAAAGCCCCCAGCGTGGCCAGCACGGCATCGCCGCACTGGTGGCCATAATTGTCATTGATGCGCTTGAAGTGGTCCGCATCCACCATCAGCACCGCCACCGTACCATCCAGCGCCAGCATGTGCGCCAGCAGGCGCGGCAGGATTTCATCCAGATAGCGGCGATTGAACAGGCCGGTGAGCGGGTCGCGCCTGACCTGTTCGCGCAGGCCGACCTGCAATGATTCGATTTCCGCCACATGCTGGCGCAGGGCATCGTTGGCGGCATGCAGGCTGCGTTCCAGCCGTTTGCGTTCGCTGATGTCGTTGATGCCGCTGATGACATACAGCTCCTGATCGCTGTGCACTACCGCACAGGAAACCAGCGCCCAGAACTGGCGGCCTTCGGCATCGTGCAGCTGCACTTCATGATCCCGCACCGCCCCCTGGCTGCGCAGCAGGGCGGAGATGCCTTCCCGCTCGGCCGGATCGACATAGAAATCCTGCACCCGGCGCTGCTGCCCATCCAGACGGCACTTGAACAGACTTTCCGCCTGGGCATTGGCGTAGATCAGGCCACCGCCGTTCAGATTGTTCATGGCCAGCGGAAAGGGTGAGGCATCGGCCATCAGCTTGAGACGGGCCTCGCTTTCGGCCAGCTGGCGGGTGCGCTCCACCACCTTGGCTTCCAGTGTCTGGTTGGCACGACGCAGCCAGTCTTCGGTAAAGCGCCGCTCGGCCACCAGCGCACCAAACACCAGCAAGGCCAGTGACTGCACCAGCAGCAGCATGCCGGCAGCGGCCATGCCGCTGAGACCGGGGTCCTGGTAGGCGGCACCGTTATGCAGCAGCACGCCGCCAAACGCCAGCAGCACGATGCCGCTATGCAGCCAGTAGGCCAGGGCCAGCCGGCAACGGAAGGCCACCCACATCAGGGCGATGCAAAACAGCGGCCACAAGCTGGCCGCCACGCCATGGCGGTAATCGGCCACGATGAATTCCACCACGGCCAGCAGCAGGCTGGTCC
Organism: Aquitalea sp. ASV15; assembly: GCF_016429115.1. Taxonomy (NCBI): domain Bacteria; kingdom Pseudomonadati; phylum Pseudomonadota; class Betaproteobacteria; order Neisseriales; family Chromobacteriaceae; genus Aquitalea; species Aquitalea sp. ASV15. The sequence continues at coordinate 15,240 of NZ_JAELTZ010000047.1, forward strand.
ACAGCAGCAGCATGCTTTCCAGCCAGCTGGCCGGATTGCGACTGTAGCGGGCCGGTTCGGCTTGCAGCAGGAACAGCGCGGAAGGGGTGAGCGCCAGCATGCCAAACAGCTCGCCCAGCCCACGCGCCAGCAGGCACTGCCAGCGCTCCACACCACTTGGCAGCGTGCTGACATCCAGGAAAAAACCACTCCACAAGGCAGAGAGCAAGGCGCTGCCCACTACCCCGCACCACAGGAAAATCAGCACGCGGGACAGCCGGTAGAAGGGCAAGGCTTGCTGCCGCCGCAACACATAGGCGGCCAGCAATGGGGCAGCAGCCTGCCCCAGCGCGATGGCCAGGGCCGCAGGCCAGGCTTGCTGCAAGATCAGCACATTGCCCAGAGCCATGCCCAGCCACAGGCCGGGGGCAGTGCGCCAGCCCCAGCGCATGGCGATGGCCAGCGCCAGACCGGCCGGCAACCACAGCGGCAAGGCCAGTGGGCCAAAATCCACCGAACGCGGCAGCTGCATGGACAGCAGCGCTGCCAGACACAGCACCGATGCGCTGATCATGGTCCCGCCGGCACTGGCCAGCCATGGCTTCACTGTTTTGCCTGATGTGCTCACCGCGACTCCCCATAGGGCCGTGACCAGACAAAACGGTATTCGTCATTTGTGTCGCGGCATGGGCAGCAAGAATAGCTAAGCATTTTGGATAAATCCACGGATTCATCCATTTACGCTGTCTGCTTGTGGTACTGATCGAACAAACAGGGCGGGCCGCCTGTCGCTGCCGGCCCTGCATGCTGTTCAGGCGCGGCTGATCAGGGGGTTGGGCAGGGTCCAGTAAGGTTCGCGCTGATGCAGACCCTCCAGCAGGGCGTCCAGCTCCCGCTGCATGCTGCTGCGCATCTGCGCCACCAGGGCGGCAGCGCTGCAGTCGGATTGTTCACGCAGCCAGTGGCCGATGTCTATCGGTTCCACCACGCGCATATACAAGGCGCGCGGGCCGGCCGGCCGCGGGAAAAAGGCGTTCAGGGTATCGCGCAGGCGCCCCTTGCAATAATCGTTGCGCACCCGCTTGATGCATTCGGCCACGTGCTCCTGCGCCAGCAAGGGCTGACTGTAGGCCGCCGGGGCCAGCCGCTGCAAACGTTCCCAGCTTGCCAGCAGTGGCTTCATTTCCTGGCGCTGGCTCTCGCTGCGGCTTTCGCGCAGTACCCGGCTCCAGCGACGCCCCGCGCTCAGGCTGGCATGCTCGGCACCGGCCAGCTGGTCGAGCCGGAGCGCCAGCTGCTGTTGCAGGCGCTGCTGGCGGTCGAAATAGGACTGCTCGTGTCGCAAGGGCAGGCTGACGGCACACAGGGCGGCTTCGCGCTCCAGCACGCCGCTCAGCAGCTGGAACAACTGCTGCGGCAAATCGGCATCCGGGCTGACCTCCAGCCGCAGCCGTGCTGCCGTCCACAACAGTTCGCGACGGATGGCGCGTGTTTCATCGTGCAAAAAACGCAGCTTCCACACCACCGGTACGATATGGACCGGGGGCAGCTGCTGCAGCCCCATGGCCTGCAAGCGGGCATGTGCGCCAAGTGCCAGTTCGGCAATCCCCGGAAACAGCGGGGCCAGCCAGTCGGCATGCCAGCCGACGGCGCCCTCCGGGTGCAGCAACACGCCATGGCCTTGCAAGGCCCACTCCACCGAGTGCTGCTTCGCCGCCTGGCTGGCGGCACCGGGAATCTGGGCAATCAGGTTGTTGCGCAGCCAGAAGCGCTGCATGGCCGCCCCCATGCCATTCACCACGGTATGCGTGGCCCAGCTGGCCAGCTGTGGTGCATAACGGGCGGACAGCTCCTTGTCTATCATCCAGTCGGTAAAGAACTCGGGATGATTGGGCCCGATAAAGCTGACATTGCGCGGGCTGAGCGCCTGCCGCAGGCGCGCCTCGTGCTCGGGTGGCAGATGCCATTCGCGGATGTCCGCCACGCCGGAAAAACCCGGCAGCCGCCCCAGCAGCGGCAGGTCGCGCAGCAGCGGCACCCCGTGCAGGTTCAGCCAGCGGTTCACCGGCACCAGAAACTGCATCAAGGCGGCATCGGGGCGGGGTGGCACAAAGGTTTGCAGGCGCGACATGACAGGAGCTCACAACAGAAATAAAACTCTGTTTAACGTGTAAGCCCCGCCGCGTCAAGATGGCGACGTCATAGCCGCCCCTGCCGCTCGCCCTCAATGACGGCCGTAATAGGCAGTGAAACTGGCCTTGCCCAGGCTGTTGGCATTGAGCATGTAACCCACCAGCGCCGGCATGGCATCGGCCGGCAGGTCCAGCTTGTCCACCTTCAGCGCATGCACGGTAAAGACATAACGGTGCGGCTTGTCACCCAGCGGCGGGCAAGCTCCACCGAAGCCGGGCTGGCCGTAATCGGTCTTGCTCTGCACGCTGCCGGCTGGCAAATGCTGGCCATCGGCACTGCCGGCACCTGTCGGCAAGGAGCGGGTGGCTGCCGGCAGATTGAATACCAGCCAGTGCCACCAGCCACTACCGGTGGGCGCATCCGGATCATAAACAGTCAGGGCAAAGCTGCGGGTGCCGGCCGGCACATCGCTCCAGCTGAGCGCAGGCGAGGTATTGCCACCGCTGCAGCCAAAGCTGTTGAACTCCTGTGCCCGCGACAGCGTGCCGCCGGCCTTTACCTCGCTACTACCCAGTTGAAACGCGTGTGCGGTGCTGCACAGCAGACCAAAAACAAGAGTCGGCAACAAATGACGCATGGTGTTACTCCACGAAGAATAAGGGATGCACGGCAGCAGCCATGGCTGCATTGCCTGCATCATTCTAGGCAAGCCTGCCAGGCAAAGCGCGCCTTGGCCGCTCAGTGCATCGCCTTTGCCGCTCACGCCGCACAGCCTTGGAAAGCCGCTGAGCCAAGGGTCAGCCATGGCGAAAGGGCGTGCAAATACGCAAGGGCCATGGCAGCCAGCAGCCTGTCGCAGGGCTTTTCAACCCGGAATCACCGGCGCATCCCCGGTGCTGAACAGGTCCTCGGGCAATTCGCGGGTGGCACGCAGGGCACTGGGCGTTAGGCCAAAACGGCGGCGGAAAGCGGCGGCAAAGCGCGATGGCGACTGATAACCGCTGGCCAGCGCCACGTCCAGCAAGGACTGCCGCCCAGTCATCACCAGTCCCAGCCCATGCGCCAGCCGCGCTTCGGTCAGCAAACCGGAAAAGGTGCAGCTGGCCGCCGCCAGCCGCCGCCGCAGCGTGGCTTCGCTCATGGACAAGTGCTGTGCCACCTTCGCCGGCGTCCAGTCGTGCGCCGGATCGAAAGCAAACAATGCCTGCAATTGCTGGCGGGCATCCTCGGTCGGCAGCAGCAACAGGCTGCGGCCCTGCCCCTGCTGCAACAAGGCCAGCATCAGGCCCTGCCAGCCATGCTCGGCCAGGGCCTGGTCGATCGGGCCGTCTGCCTGCTCCAGGGTTTTCACCAGCTGCTGCAAAGCCTGGCGGCTGCTGGCGCTGGGAGTGAACACCGGATGACCAGGCGCTGCATCCAGCAGCAAATGGCCATGGAGCGCATGAAAGCGCTGCAGCCATTGCCGGTCCTGGGTCAGCGCCAGGGCCAGATAGTTGCCGCTGTCGGCATCCGGCTGGTTGACCAGCTCCAGCTCCTGCCCGGCAGGCAGCAGCAGCCACTCCCCGGCGCGGCAAACCAGCTCGCCGCTGCGCGTGTGGATGATCTTGCAGCCTTCCAGCACGGCAATCAGCTGGGACTGCCAGATGGGCACGCGGGCGATTCTTTGCTGCCGGCGCGAATGGTAAGTGGCCAGGGTGGCGGCCAATGCAGAAGTTGGGGACATGTCGGCATTGCAACGCGAAAGCGTGCGGCCGGCAAGTCTTGTCCGCCACACGCCACAAAAACGCCTGCCGCCAGCGGCGAAATCGGTTAACGCTATCTTGCTGATTAAGTTGGTAATTGTTTATATGATATACATCATAAGAAAATCAGCCGGTCCGCTACGGAAACAAGTATGCGCTATGACAAACAACACAAGACCGCCATCCGCCAACGCATCCTGGACATGGCCAGCCTGCGCTTTCGCTCGGAAGGCATTGCCGCGGTGGGCATTGCCAACCTGATGGCCGACCTTGGGCTGACCCACGGCGGCTTTTACTGGCACTTCAAGGACAAGGAAGATCTGGTCGCCCAGGTCTGCCAGCAGGCCATGCAGCAGATGGCGGAGCAGTGGCAGCAACAAGGCCAGCAGGCGGGGCCGGGACAGCAATGCCGGGGAGTGGCGGAACACTATCTGAGCATCCCGCATCGGGATTTTCCGGATACCGGCTGCGTGGCGGTCGCACTGGCCGGCGAACTGAGCCGGCGTGGCAGCCAGGCTCGCCAGGCCTTTACCAGCGGGCTGGAGCAACAGCTGGCCATCCTGGCGGCGGCCGCGCAGCAGGATGCCGCCAGCGGCGGCAGCCCGCTCAAGCCGACGGTGCAATTAAGCCTGATGGTCGGCGCCTTGCTGTTGTCGCGTGCCGTTAACGACCCGGCACTGTCCGCACGGCTGCTGGAGGATGCTGCCGCGCTGATTGCCAGCCAGACCGCCGCAGCCTGCTGAAGCCGGAGCCGGCTGGACTCAGGGCTGGCTGCGCTGGCAGGCCAGTCGCGTTTCCCGCACCATGCGCTCGAATTCGCCACTGCTTTGCAGGGCCTGCAAACCGCGATTGAAGCGGGCGATCAGCTCGGCGCCTTGCGGATGCCGCCGCCAGATCACCACATGCAGCGGGGCCGTCCAGAATGACTGGCCGCTGGATAGCTGGCCGGCCTGCGCCGGGGGGAAGTTGCGTGCCAGCAAGAACTGACCGACATCTTCTTCAATCGGGAACAGATCGATGCGGCGCGCCAGCAGCTTGCGGAAATTGCTCAGGTCATCCGCCGCGCCGTCGGTTTGCAACAGGCCCTGCTGCACCAGGCGGTCGAATTCTGCGGAATAGAAATTGCCGATGGTGATGCCGATGCGCAGTCCGGCCAGATCGGCCAACTGTGTCCAGCGCCGCTGCTCGGACTTGCGCTGGAAAAACACCATGCGTGCCGACATGACCGGCTGGCTGTATAGCAAATCCTGCAAGCGCTCGGGACTGGGCGCCCAGCCCAGGCTGCCGTCCGCCGTGCCATTGCGTGCGGATTGCAGGCTGCGGTTATTGGGCAGGAAACGGTAACTGACCCCGACATTGGCGCGGGCAAAGGCGGCGGTGACCACGCGGGACAGAATGCCGTTATCGGGAAGATGGCTGCCAAGATAGGGAGGCCACTCGTCGGACGCCAAGACAATGGACAGCCAGCCGCCGGCTGGCGGCTGGCCATGTGCGGCGGGCGCAGCCAGCGCCCAGCCCATCAACATGATGCCCAGGGCAAGATGCCGGACGGTGCCGGCATGACCTGCAAGCCATTGTTTCATGACCTGCTCCGTGATTCGAATCGTTAGCCACTGACGTACTCACGCCAGACTTCCCCGCGACGGCCACTGCCCTGCCTTGCCGCCATGGTTTGACGATCCCGGCAGTGACTCCCATCACATCAGCATACGGGCCGCCAACGGCGGCAGCAAGCGGCTTAGCGCTTGTTGGGCGACAGCAAGGCCGCAACCTGGCGGGCCGGCTGGCTGCGACGCGGTTGCGGGGCATTGCCCGGCTTGGCGGTGGCCGCCTGACGGGCCGGCTGCGGCTGGCCACCCTGGCTACGTGGCTCGGCCGCCTTGCTGCGCGGCGCGCTGCCGGCCGGGCGATGACCATGACCGGTCGGCTTGCTTTGCTGTTCGTGACGCGGCTTGCCGGCACCCTGGCCCTGGCGCGCGCCCTGGCCCTGACGACCACCGCCACCCTGGCCACGGCCACGACCGGCGCTGTTGCCCCCCATGGGAATCGGTTCCGGCTTGACGTTGAGGTCGGCCTCGAAACCCGGAATGGTGAAGCGGGCGATGGACTGCTTGGTCAGCTTTTCGATGTCGCGCAGAAAGCTGAACTCGTCGACACAAACCAGCGAAACGGCTTCACCCGGGCTGCCGGCACGGCCGGTACGGCCGATACGGTGTACATAGTCTTCCGGCACATTCGGCAATTCGAAATTGACCACATGCGGCAGCTGGTCGATATCCAGGCCACGGGCGGCGATATCGGTCGCCACCAGTACCTGCAGCTTGGACGTCTTGAAATCGGCCAGGGCGCGGGTACGGGCATTCTGGCTCTTGTTGCCATGAATGGCCGCAGCCGGGATGCCGATCTTGTCCAGCTTTTCGGCCAAACGGTTGGCACCGTGCTTGGTACGGGTAAACACCAGCACCTGATACCAGTTGTGGTCGCGGATCAGCTTGATCAGCAGATCGGTCTTCTTGTCGCGGTCCACCAGATGCACGCGCTGGTCCACCAGCTCGTTGGTGGTGTTGCGGCGGGCCACTTCCACCAGCTTGGGCTGGTTGAGCAGCTTGTCAGCCAGGGTCTTGATTTCGTCGGAGAAGGTGGCCGAGAACAGCAGGTTCTGACGCTTGGCCGGCAGCAGGGCCAGCACCTTGCGGATATCGTGGATAAAGCCCATGTCCAGCATGCGGTCGGCTTCGTCCAGTACCAGGATTTCCACGGCGGACAGATCCAGCGTGCGCTGGCTGACATGGTCGAGCAGGCGGCCGGGCGTGGCTACCAGGATGTCTACCGGTTTTTTCAGGGCGGAAATCTGCGGGTTGATGCCAACGCCGCCGAACATCACCATGGATTTGAGCGGCAGGTGCTTGCCATACTCGCGTACCGATTCTTCTACCTGGGCCGCCAGTTCACGGGTGGGGGTCAGCACCAGGGCGCGCGGCTTGCCGGGCTGGCGCGATGGCGCATCCATCAGCAATTGCAGCAGCGGCAGGGTAAAGCCGGCGGTCTTGCCGGTACCGGTCTGTGCGGCAGCCAGCAGGTCGCCACCTTGCAGTACCTGCGGAATGGCTTGAGCCTGGATCGGCGTGGGAATGGTGTAACCGGTATCGGCCACGGCACGCAACAAGGCGGGCGCCAGACCAAGGTCAGCAAAGGTAATTTCGGACATACTGCACTCCTGCGACTGCCTGATCGCAGTAAGCGACACCAATCTAGGCTGACGATAAACGGTTGAAATAAATGCGGACCGCCTCGGGATGAGGCTTGCATTGCGCGCCGATTGGCAAGACGCGGAAGTCGGCGAGTTTACAGACAATTGACCGGGCAGGGAAATCATCCTGCGTATTGGTGCAGCGTAACATCGCTGCACATGGCACAATAAAGCATGCTCAAGATCCCCCCAGTGCCATTTGCAGTCCTTTTGCTACTGCTCATCTCCGGCCAGGCGCATGCCCTGAACGGATCGCACTCGCTTGGTACCGGGCCGGACAAGAACGGTGGCCGAGGCAGCCTGCGCCAGCCGGTGCCGCCCACTCTGCCCCCCACGCCGACCATGCAGGCCACCGAGTTCGACTGCAACAAGCCGGCCAATGCCATGGAAACCATGCTGTGCCAGGATGAAGGGCTGATCCGGCTGGGCAACCGTCTGGACAAGGTTTTCACCCAGGCCATGGACAAGGCCAGGCAAAACAGCGCCGGCGCCCCCAGCCAAAGCAAGCTGGAGCAGGAGCAGCGGCGCTGGGCGCACAATCTCAAGGAATGCATGAAGAACGACAATCCCCATATGTGTCTGGGGGATACCTATATTCTGCGCATTACCGAACTGCAGGCCGGCTGGGGGCTGGCCCCCTCGCTGACCCCGCTGCACTACCTGTGCGGTGGCGGCGGCAATAACGATGTGCTGGCCACGTTTTACCGCACCAAGCCGGCCACGGCGCGGCTGGTACGCGGCAAAAGCCAGGTCATCCTGCATCAGCAGGAGCTGGTGACCGGCGGTGCCCGCTATGCCGGCCAGAATGTCGAATTCACCATCCGGGGCAAGGAAGCCAGCATCAACTGGAAAGGCGAAAGCCTGTTGTGCATCAGTCAGCCGGAGCAATAGCGCCAGCCTGCTCCCTCCCGGTTTGTTCCAGACGTCTGCCGCCGGTCATGCGGCCTTCAACCCAATATTGCGGAAACATCATCATGGCGCTTACAGCCACCATTTATAAAGCCGGCCTGTCGATTTCCGACATGGACCGCGGCTACTACGCCAGCCACAACCTGACCCTGGCCCAGCACCCGTCGGAAACCGTGGAGCGCCTGATGGTGCGCCTGGTGGCCTTCGTACTGAATGCCAGTGACACCCTGAGCTTTACCCGTGGCCTTAGCTCGGACGACGAAGCCGAGCTGTGGCAGAAAAATTACAGTGACGAAATCGAACTGTGGATAGAGCTGGGCGAGCCGGATGAAAAACGCCTGAAAAAAGCCTGCAGCCGCGCCGACAAGGTGGTGCTGTACAGCTATGGCGGCCGCTCCAGCGAGGTATGGTGGCCGCAGATCGAAAACAAGCTGGTAAAGCTGGACAAGCTCAGCGTCTACCGCATCAGCACCGCCACCCTGGCCGAACTGGCCAGCCTGTGCCAGCGCGGCATGCAGCTGACCGCCACCGTGCAGGACGGCCAACTCTGGCTGGCCGACGAAAGCCGCAGCGTGCTGGTTGAGGTAGAGCCGCTGAAAGTGCCGCATTAAGCAGCCGCCGGCGAACTAGGGCGGTGGCATGACGGCCGCCAGTTGCCGCGCGGCTGCATCGCCCTGCTCCAGTGCGGCGATCACGCCTTGCCGGTCCTGCGGCAAACGGTTTTGGCTGAGCTTGGCCTTGACGTCCCAGCGCTGCACCCGCAGCCGGAAGCCGACGATGCCGCGCTGCATGGCGGCCATGGCCTGCGCCGACAGTGCGCTGCTGTTCCACCCGGCCGCGCCTTCAAACTGCAAGGCCAGCTGCTGCAACAAGGCTGACAGCGCCTCCCCTTCCACCGCTTCGGCCCGGCCATGGGCATGCGCCACCCGGTAATTCCAGGTGGGCACCATGCCGTCCGACTCATACCAGCGCGGCGAAACATAGCCGTGCGCACCGGTAAACACCGCCACACTGTCCTGCCCGAACAGTACCGCGGCATGGCCATTGGCCCGCGCCAGATGGCCCAGCAGGCAATCGGGGTCGCACGGGTCGGGCAGCAATACCACGTGGCTGAGCCAGGGCTCGCCAGCGCCCTGGGTAATCAGCGTGGCCAAGGGATTGTCGGCCATCACCTGCCGCGCATAGTCGGCGTCGGCGGCGAATGCCGCAGGGCAATACAGGCTCATGGTTGTTCCCCCGTACTGGCCGGGAAAGCATAGTCGCGCACGAGCTCGGCAATCTGCACCCGGTAGCCGGCATACCAGCGCTCACGCCCCAGCTGCTGCGCCAGCAGATGATCGGCGTTGGCTTTCCAGACAAGGATGCTGTCCAGGTCCGGCCAGTAGGACAGCGCCACCTCCTGCCCGCCTTCATTCAGCGCGACAAACTCCAGACAGCCAAAACGGCTCAATGCCAGTTCGCGCAATTGTGCCGCCACCCGGCTGTACTCCTCGTCCAGCTGACGGGCCTGCGCCCGGAAAATCACCACGTACATATCGTGCCTCCCTATTGCCGCATGGCGATGGCCAGGCGGTTCAGTGCATTCATGCTGGCAATGGCCATGGTCAGGTCGCAGATTTCCTGCGCGGAAAAATGCGTCAGCAAGGGCTGATACGCCGCATCGTCCGCCTGACTGCTGGCAATATCGGTCAGCGACTCGGCCCAGGCCAGCGCGGCTTTTTCCCGTGCGGTAAAATGCGGGCTCAAGTGCCAGCCGGCCAGCGTATCCAGCCGGACAGGGCTTTCCCCGCCGCTGCGCAATGCGCGGGCATGCATGTCCAGGCAAAAGGCGCAGCCATTGCGCTGCGACACGCGCAAATACACCAGCTCCACCAGATTACGCCCCAAGGGGCTGTCTTCCAGCAATTTCTTGATGGCTCGCAAATGCTGCAAGGCCGGGCCGGACAATTCGGCATAAGGCTGACGCAAACTGGTCATGGTGCTTTCTCCTGAGGGCAAGCCTGCATTATTCATCCGGCAATGGCCCTGTCACAGGTCCACTTTGGCCATCAGGCAAGGAACCACTATCCCACCAGTGCGGCCAGCGCACGCCACAGCAGCAGCAGGCCCATGCCCAGCAGCAGCAAGCCACAGACGATATCGATGCGCTGCCGCCCGGCCTCGCCCAGCCGGCCCAGCAAGCGGCCGGCCCCGAAAGCCAGCACACACCACCATAGTGCCGAGCCGGCAAACACCCCCGCCACCATCAGCAGGGCCTCGGCCATACCCGGCTGGGCATGGCCGGACAGGCTGGCGAACACGGCCAGAAAGGACAAGATGGTCATGGGATTGCTCAGGGTCAGCAGCAGCGCCGAGGCCCAGGCACGATACCAGCCATGGGCACTTGCCACCCGGGCGGCCTCGCTTCCCGCCTGCCGCCGCAACATGCCCAGCCCCATCCACGCCAGCAACAGGCTGCCGGCCACCGCCAGCGGCAGGGCCAGCGCCGTCAGCTGCTGGATCAGCGCACTCAGCCCCAGCGCGCCCAAGGTGGCATACAGCGCATCAGCCGTCGCCGCGCCCAGCCCGGTGGCCAGCCCCACCCACGGTCCCTGACGCAAGCTGCGGTCGATACACAGCAGGCCGATCGGCCCGACCGGAGCGGCAATGGTCAGGCCCAGCAACAGGGCTTGGGCAAACAAGGTCAACAAATGCATGAGAGGACTCCTGACAGGAGCAAACAGTCTGCCCGGCCTGCCAGCTGGCTTACATGGTGTTTTTCAGGCAAAGCCGCCCGTATAACTGATAAATTAAAGTCAGACTGCACTTTCACCATAAAGGGACGGCCATGGAGATCGACAGCAAAGCCTGGAAGATTCTGGAATGCCTGCAGCAGGACGCACGGCTGTCACTGACCGAGCTGGCGCGTGCCGTGGCAATGTCGGTGCCCGCCGTGTCGGAACGGGTCAAACGGCTGGAAGAAGCCGGGGTGATCCAGGGCTACCACGCCCGGCTAGCACCCGCCAAGGCGGGTTACACCTTGTCGGCCATGGTGGGCATTACCGTGGCACAGCCCTACAAGAAAAAGCTGCTGCAATTACTGGAGGACATGCCGGAAGTGCTGGAATGCCACCATGTCACCGGGGCCGATTCCTATCTGTTCCGCCTGCTGGCACGGGATGTCGGCCATCTGGAAACACTGGTGGCGCGGGTGAATCATCTGGGTGAAACCCGCACCTCCATCATCCTGTCCACCCCGATTACTGCACGCCCCTTGCGCGCGCCGCGTTAATTGCCATGCAAAGCGAACCTTAACGTCATCTGGCTGTCGTAAAATGCCGGTATCCCTAGCTCCTAGCCAAACCCCATGACCTCGCTGACCCTGCGTGCTGCCACCTTTGACGATGCCGGGCTGATTGCCCGACTGCATACCGAAAGCTGGCAGCACAGCTACCGCACCATTCTGTCCGACGACTATCTCGACCACGTTGCCCCGACCGAGCGCCACACCATGTGGACCCGCCGCTTCCATTACGACAAGCATCTGTGGGTGCTGCTGGCCCTGTGGGAAGGCGAGCCAGTGGGCTTTGTCTGCCTGCTGCCGGATGGCGAGAGCGAGCGCGGCCTGCTGCTGGACAATCTGCATGTGCTGCCCGGTCAGCAAGGCCGTGGCGTCGGCCGCAGCCTGTTGCAGGCGGCGGCTGCCCAGGCAGATACCCTGCAACCGGGGCGCCCCATGCACCTGTGGGTATACGAGGCCAATAGCGAGGCGCGGCGGTTTTACAGCCGCATGGGCGGGGAAATGGTAGATCGTGAAAGCGTGCTGGCCCCGGACGGGCGCAAGGCCATTGCCCTGTGCTATCGCTGGGCGCAGCCGGCGCAACTGGCCGCCGTCCAGGCATAAGCCGCCACCCTGCTGCGGCAGGGCCGCGCCGGCTTTGCTAAACTGGCGCCATGTCTGCCCTCAAATACCTGCTGCACTACCCACCCAGCCTGCTCGTTCAGGTCCAGGCCCGTCTGGACGACGGCAGCCTGGGCAACTGGCTGACCAGCCGCTATCCCGACAGCCACGCCGTACAGAGCGATAACGCGCTGTACCAGTATGTCGGCGAGCTGAAACAGCGCTATCTGAAAAATGCCCCGGCCCCCACCAAGGTGCTGTATGACAATCGCCAGCATCCGGTGAAGGGAACGCTGGGCACCAATACCCAGATTTCGCGGGTGCAGGGCAGCAAGCTCAAGGCCAAGCACGAAATCCGCATCGCCAGCCTGTTCCGCGACGCGCCCGAAGCTTTCCTGCGCATGATCGTGGTGCACGAACTGGCCCATCTGCGCGAGAAAAACCACGACAAGGCCTTCTACCAGCTGTGCTGCCATATGGAGCCGGCTTACCACCAGCTGGAATTCGATACCCGGCTGTGGCTGACCCTGCGCGAACTGGAGCCAGCCACCAGCCCGGCTGCGCGCTAGTAGCGGTCGAGAAAGGCGGCGATCTGCTGGTAAGTCCGGGCACACTCCGCTGCCACCAGCTGTTCCATATTGAGAAAGGCATGCACCAGGTCATCAAAATGCAGATGCTGGTGCGGCACCCCGGCCGCGCGCAATTTATCCAGATAGCACAGCGCCTCGTCACGCAGCGGATCAAACCCGGCCGTGACCACCAGGGTGGCCGGTAGCCGTTCGGTCATCGCCATGTGCAAGGGCGAGGCGGCCAGCCGGTCCTCGCCATGCTGGAAATAATTGTCGAAATACCAGGCGATGCGATCGCTGTTGAGAAAATAGCCTTCGCCATTCTCGGTAATCGACGGCAGGCTCATGCTGTAGTCCAGGCTGGGATAGACCAGCACCTGGGCGGCGATCTGCAAGGCGGTATCGTGCTGCGAGCGCGCACTCACCGTGGCCGCCAGCGCCGCACCGGCCGAGTCGCCCATCAGCGACAGGCTGGACAGAAACGGCAGCTGGCGCGCGCTCAGCGCGGCAAACACGCCGCGGGCAGCGGCATAGGCATCATGCAGCGCGGCCGGGTAAGGGTTTTCCGGAGCCAGCCGGTATTCCGGCACCACCACGATATGGCCGGTGGCCGCGGCCAGCCGGCGGCTGATGGGGTCGTAGACGCTGACGCTGCCGGCGGTATGGCCGCCACCATGCAAAAACAGCAGCACCGGCCGCGCCTCCTGCGGTGCCGGATGGTAAATACGCACCGGCACGCTGTAATCGCGGCCGTGGATGATTTCGTCATTGACCCAGGCAATGTCCGGCCCGGCACTGACCAGGCTGCGGGTGACATTGGCCAGCGCCTCGCGGGCACCAATGGCGGTGGGCTTGTAGCCGCTGTCACGCAGGCGGCGGATGAGCTGGTTGAGCTGGGACAACCAGTCGGTCAGCTTGGGGCTGACTGCATGCATGTTTACTTCTCCTGACTTGGGCAAACTTCAGCGTTTGCCGCACATTAATATACCAAAGTCATTAAATGTGCCAGCTCAAGCGGTTTCATGACTGGATACCAGCTGGTCACGCCGGGCGAGTTGCGGAAACCAGCGCATCCACAGCAGCACCACCAGCAAGGTGCCCGCCCCGCCCAATACCACGGCAGGCACGGTTCCCAGCCAGGCCGCCGTGACACCGGATTCGAACTCGCCAAGCTGGTTGGAGGCACCGATGAACAGCGAGTTCACCGAATTGACCCGGCCGCGCATGTCATCCGGCGTTTCCAGCTGCACCAGCGTGCCGCGGATCACCACGCTGATGACATCGGCCGAACCCAGCAGCATCAGCGCCAGCAAGGACAGCGGGAAAGAACGCGACAGGCCGAACAGGATGGTGGCCAGGCCAAACACGGCGACAGCGGCAAACATGATGTGCCCGGAGCGCCGGCGTATCGGATGGCGCATCAGCCAGGCCGACATCAGCAGCGCCCCGGCCGCCGGGGCCGAGCGCAACAAGCCCAGTCCCCACGGCCCGGTCAGCAGGATGTCGCGGGCAAACACCGGCAGCAAGGCAGTGGCCCCGCCCAGCAGTACGGCAAACAGGTCCAGCGAAATCGCCCCCAGGATATCCGGCCGGCTGCGGATGAAACGCACGCCCAGCAGCAGGGAATCCAGCGACACCCGCTGGCCGGTGGGCAGCACCCGGCTGGAGGGCAGCAGGCTGACCAGTACCAGGCAGGCCAGAAAACAGGCGGCCGCCAGGCCATAGGTCAGCTCGGCCCCCACCGCATACAGGAAGCCGCCCAGCGCCGGGGCGATGATGGTGGCGGCCTCATTGGCCGAGGCTGCCATGGCAATGGCCTGCCCCAGCAGGCGCGGCGGTACGATATTGGGCAACAAGGACTGCATGGCCGGCATGTCGAAGGCACGGCAGCAGCCCACCACCACCGACAGGGCAAAGATCAGCCCGCGACTGACCTGCCAGCCCGCGCCCAGATTACCCAGCAGCAGCACGCTTGCCGCCACCGCCTGTATGGCCAGGCTGACAGCCACCACCCGCCGCCGGTCAAAGCGGTCGGACACCGCGCCGGTCACCAGCACCAGCAGCACCCGTGGCAAAAACTGCAACAGGCCGACCAGGCCCAGGTCCAGCGCACTGCCGGTCAGGGCATACACCTGCCAGCCAATGGCCACGGTAAGAATTTGAAAACCGGCCGTCAGCAATACACGGGCCAACCAGAAATGCCAGAAAGGGCGGCAATGCCGCAAGGATGCAGACGCGTCGTTCATGGAAGCAGTAAAGGCGGCCGGAATGGCCATGACAAAGAACTCAAGCCTACCGGCTAAACGCCTGTAACTCTAGCCTTACACCCCGCGCTTAACACTTGCTGACACAATCCTCCGGCACGGCATGCGGCGCAGCTCAGGCAAACAGCCGCGCCAGCCAGCCGCCCTGGCGCCCGGATGGCAGGCAGGCGGCAGCCTCCTGCACCAGCTCGGCCACCAGTTCGTGGTCCACCGCAGGTCGTTGCACCTGCAAGGCATCACGCTGGCCGGTGGGGGCCAGTGCCAGTCCCTGCCCTTGCCGACTCAAACGGTAGCCACCGCCGCAGGAGGGGCAATGCACGGTGGCACCATCCTGCAGGCGGCGCGGAATGGCGATGATGGGCCCGCAAGCCTGGCAGCTTTGCAGGGGAATGCCCGCCTCGCTGTGGCCGACGATATGCTCCAGCTTGCCCGCCTCGCCCAGCGCGATAAAGCGCTCGCCACAGGCGCGGTCAAACTGGCTGCCCAGATTGTCGCGGATGATCTCCAGCGCCCGGGCCACCGGCATGCCCGCACGATAAGGGCGGTGGCTGGTCATGGCATCAAAGGCATCGGCAATGCCGACGATGCGCGCCACCAGCGGAATGGCCTCGCCCTTGAGGCCGGCCGGATAACCGCGCCCGTCCGGTGTTTCGTGATGCATCAGCACCGCCTCCATGGCCAGGGCGGCCAGCGGATGCTCGCGCAGCAGATCCGCCCCCTGCTGCGGATGGGTCTTG
>NZ_JAELTZ010000048.1:0-30163 GCF_016429115.1 Aquitalea sp. ASV15
GGGGCAGTCTGGCCCTGCTGACCCGGCTGACCGCCGGGGTGTTTCCACCGTTTCAGTTGCTGGCCATGAGCTTTGCCCTGGCCTTCGGCCTGATGCTGGCCAAATGGCTGCGCGCCGGTCAGTCGCCATTGGCATTCCTGCGTCAGCCGCCGCTGGCCTGGGCGCTGGGGGTGGGCGGCTTGTTCGGTTATCACTTTTGTTACTTTCTGGCCATGCGGCTGGCCCCGGCGGTGCAGGTCAGCCTGCTGGCCTATCTGTGGCCGCTGCTGATTCTGCTGTTTTCCGCCTTGCTGCCCGGCCATCGCCTGTCACGCTGGCATCTGTTGGGCGGCCTGCTGGCACTGGGCGGCTGCTGGTTGCTGCTGGGCGGCGGGCAGGGCGGTTTTGCCGGCCAGTATCTGCCCGGCTATCTGATGGCCTTGCTGTGCGCGCTGATCTGGTCGCTGTATTCGGTGGCCAGCCGGCTGGTGGCGCAGGTGCCGACCGATGCCGTGGGCTGGTTTTGCGCCGCGACGGCCTTGCTGGCGGCGCTGTGTCATCTGTACGGAGAAAGCACGGTATGGACGGCACCGTGGTCGGCCTGGCTGGGCGTGCTGGCCCTGGGCCTGGGGCCGGTGGGTATCGCCTTCTTTACCTGGGATATCGGCATGAAGCAGGGCGATCTGCCGCTGCTGGGGGTGTTGTCCTATGCCGCGCCGCTGATTTCCACCCTGTTGTTGCTGGCCGCTGGCCTGGCCACGCCCAGCTGGAGCCTGCTATTGGCCTGCCTGGCCATCATCGGTGGAGCGGCGCTGGCGGCGCGGGCTGGCTGAGACCGGTTTAGAGCCGCTCACAAAACCTCGTAGAGCACCCGAGTCAAGGCGCGCCGACGCAGACAGTACCGTGAGTACGGCAAGTCGGCGCAACGCAGAATCGGGGGTTTTGTGAGCGGGTCTTAGTGACCCGCGGCTTTCCAGGCTTCCACCGCTTTCATGGTATTGGCCACATGCTGGTTCGGGTCCATGGCACTGTAGCTGTACCACACCTTGTGGTCCGGGGTGATCACATAGGAGGTGCGGCTGGCGTAGCTGGTGCCGGGAATCATCACTGCGTCGTAGGCTTTCATGATCTTGCGCTCGCCATCGGCCGCCACCGGGAATTTGCTGCGGCATTCGGACACGGAAAAGCGCTGCAGCTTTTCGATGTCATCGCCGGACACGCCAATCACCGTGGCGCCCAGTGCCTTGAATTTGTCCACCGCCTCGGCAAACAGGTGGGCTTCCACCGTGCAGCCACTGGTAAAGGCCGCCGGGTAGAAATACAGCACCACCGGGCCGTGCTGCAGCGCTTCGTTCAGCGAATACTGAAAGCGCTTGCCGCCCAGCGAGGCTTCGGTGCGAAAGTCGGGCGCGGCGGCGCCCTTGGCCAGTTCGGCCTGGGCCAGCGCCGAACACAGCAGGGCGCTGACACCCAGCGCCAGACACAGACGGGACAACAGTTTCATGGCATGACTCCGTAGTACTGCGGTTGCCTGGGCGTCAGGGTCAGCCGGCCACAAACAGCTGGGTGCCGGCTTCGGCAATCACCGCTTCCATTTCCGCTGGCACCGGCTTGTCGGTAAACAAGGCATGGACCTGGGACAGATGGCCCAGTTCCACCAGTGCCGGGCGGCCAAACTTGGAATGGTCCGCCGCCAGCAGCACCTGGCGCGATTGCTGGATGATGGCTTCCGAGGTGCGTACTTCACGATAGTCGTAATCGCGCAGCACGCCATCGTTTTCAATGCTGGAAATGCCGATGATGCCGTAATCCACCTTGAACTGGCGGATCAGCTGCACCGTGGCTTCGCCGGTGATGCCGCGATCGCGCTTGCGCAGCACGCCGCCCAGCACGATGACTTCGCAATCCGGGTAGTCGGCCATCATGTCGGCCACGTGCAGGTTGTTGGTGATCACCCTGAGGCCGCGATGGCGGTGCAGCGCCTTGGCCACTTCTTCGGTGGTGGTGCCGATATTGATGAACAAGGAGGCATTGTCGGGAATCTGCTTGGCCAGCAGCTCGGCCAGCCGGCGTTTTTCCTCGATGCACAGCACCTGGCGGGCGTTGTAGGCCACGTTTTCCACGCTGGACAGCACGCTGGCGCCGCCGTGATAGCGTTGCAGCAACTGGTGTTCTGCCATCAGCGCAATGTCGCGGCGTATGGTCTGGTGGGTGACGCCAAAATGGGCAGCCAGCTTTTCCACGGTGACATAGCTTTCGCGATGGACGATGCCCAGCAGTTCCTGCTGGCGCTGATTGAGAATGATCATGGTGGCGGGTCGTTTGTCTGTATGCAGCAGTGTTGGAGGCTGACTGATTCTACATGAGCGGCGCATTTCGCCAAATGCCGTCAGTCTGCCCTGGTATGTCAATCCAGCCGGCGCAGCCTGCGGCGGAAGGCTTCGGCAATGCTCAGCTGTCGCGGGCCGGGCAGGATGCGGCAGGATTCCCCGGCGCGTAGCGTGCCGCTTTGCAACACCGCCAGATAAAAGCCGCAATGGCCGCTTTGCGCCATCAGCTTGACGGCGAGGCGCATGTCCATGTGCGCCTGGAACTTGAAGCAGGGCTGGCGCGGCTCGGTAATCTGCAGCCGGCAGTCGGCAAATTCCAGCACATCCCCCACGTAGGCATGCTGTTCCAGCAGGCCGCTGATGGTGAGGTTCTCCCCCAGCATGCCGTGGTGCAGTGTGGTACCGGCGTGGCGCGAGCCATGCTGCTGGCAGGCTTGCTCCCAGAAGGGATAATGCTCCAGCGGATAGGCGTAGATGGCCTTGGCCAGCCCGCCGTGTACCGTGGGGTCGGCCTGCTCGTCGCCGGCCAGTCCCAGCTTGCCCAGCGTGATGGCCGTGGGGCGGAGCAGGGTGCTGACGGGTAGCTTGTTGATGCCGCTCATGATGCGGCGGCCCTCGATCAGCATGGGGCTGACCGTGGCCAGATTGATGGAATGCAGGGTGAGGCTGTCGCTCATGTCGGTCTCATCGGTGTTGATTGGCCAGGGCAGTCACCGCCTCGGCCAGTGCCAGGCAGCTGGTCAGGCCGGGGGATTCGATGCCGTAGAGGTTGATCAGCCCGGCCACGCCATGCTCGGCCGGGCCCTGGATGACAAAGTCGGCATCGGCCATGCCCGGCCCCACCAGCTTGGGGCGCACCCCGGCATAGGCGGGCTGTAGCGCATCGTCCGCCAGCTGTGGCCACCAGCGACGGATGCTGTGATAAAAAGCAGCGGCGCGCGCCGGGTCCAGCCGGTAGTCCACGCCATCTATCCATTCCACATCCGGGCCGAAGCGCGCCTGGCCGGCCAGGTCCAGCGTCAGGTGGCAGCCCAGCCCGCCCGCTTCCGGCAGCGGGTAAATCAGCCGCGAGAACGGCGAACGCCCGCTCAGGCTGAAATACACGCCACGCGCGTAATGGGCGGCCGGGATGGTTTCACGTGGAACACCGGCGATATTGGTGGCAACTGACGCTGCCCATAGCCCGGCGGCATTGATCACCAGCCGGGCTTGTATGGGCATGCCGGCAATCTCCAGCAGCAGCCCCTGTGGCAGGGTACGCCCGCCGCTCACCGGCGAATGACAGGCCAGTTGCGCGCCGTGGGCTTCGGCATCGGCCAGCAGGGCTTGCAGCAAGGCATGGCTGTCGACGATGCCGGTGGAGGGGGAGAGCAAGGCGGCATGGGCGCTCAGGGCCGGTTCCAGCGCCCGCACCCCGGCGGCGTCCAGCCATTGCAGATCGTCCACGCCATTGGCGGCGGCGCGGCGGGCAATGTCCTGCAAGCGCGGCAGTTCGGCGGCGCTGTGGGCCAGCAGCAGCTTGCCGATACGCTGGTGTGGAATGTGCCGCTCGGCGCAATAGCGGTACAGCATGGCACGGCCTTGCACGCACAACCGGGCCTTCAGGCTACCCGTGGGGTAGTACAGCCCGGCGTGAATCACTTCGCTGTTACGGCTGCTGGTGTGCTGGCCGGGCTGCGCTTCGGCTTCGCAAATCATCACCTCGCGCCCGGCCATGGCCAGCTGGCGGGCAATGGCCAGTTCCACCACGCCAGCACCAATGACCACGCAATCCAGTGTGTCCATCAGCGGCTCCCGGCCAGTTGTTCGCTAGCCAGCCAGCCCAGGGTGCGGATGTCTTCTGCCAGCTGGGTGGACCAGGGTTGGCCGCAATTGATGCGCAGGCAATGGGCAAAACGCGGTTCGGCCGAGAACACCAGGCCGGGGGCAAAGCTGATGGAGCGCGCCAGGGCCGTTTCCAGCATGGCCTGGCTGTCCAGCCCTTCCGGGCCTTCCACCCATAGCAGCATGCCGCCCTGTGGCCGTCGCACGCGGGTACCGCGCGGAAAAGCCGCCAGCACGGCATCGGCCAGGGCGTCCATCTGTTGCTTCAGTTGCTGGCGGATGCGCTGGCTGATGCGGGCGTAATCGCCGCTGGCCAGCACCTCGGACAACACCGCCAGCAGGATGGCCGGGCTGACCAGGCTGCTGCTTTCACGCAGCCGCTCCAGTGCCGCATGGTGGCGGCCGCCGGATAGCCAGCCCAGGCGGAAGGCCGGGGCAAAGCTCTTGGTGAAGGACGAACAGTAAATCACCTCGCCGTCGCGGTCCCAGGCCTTGAGCGGTGTGGGGTGCTGCACGCCGAAGTACAGCTCGCCGAACACATCGTCTTCGATGATGGTCAGGCCGTGGCGGCGGGCCAGTTGCAGCAGGCGTTTCTTGTTGTCGTCCGGCATCAGCGCGCCGGTGGGGTTCTGGAAATTGGTGACGGTCACCAGGCATTTCACCGGCGCACCGTGGCGCAGGGCAAATTCCAGCGCCTCCAGCGACAGCCCGGCATCCGGCGTGCAGGGTATTTCCAGCGCCTTCAGCCCCAGGATCTGCAAGGTTTGCAGCAGGCCGAAGTACACCGGGGTTTCCACCGCCACCACGTCGCCCGGCCGGGTGAGGTGACGCAGCGACAGGCTGATGGCTTCGGTAATGCCCTGGGTAAACAGGA
Source organism: Aquitalea sp. ASV15 (assembly GCF_016429115.1). Lineage (NCBI taxonomy): Bacteria > Pseudomonadati > Pseudomonadota > Betaproteobacteria > Neisseriales > Chromobacteriaceae > Aquitalea > Aquitalea sp. ASV15. Next base: position 5,008 of record NZ_JAELTZ010000048.1, read on the forward strand.
TATGGTCGGTAGGGATGTCCAGCTGCCAGCTGGCGGCCAGCCGCCGTATTTGCTGCTGCAGCTGCTGCTGGTCGGCTGTGGGCAGGTAGGCGCCGATCAGCTCGGGCTGGCGCGCCAGCAGCAGCTGCATGCGGCGTGACAGCTCCTGCGCCGGGTACAGGCTGCTGTGCGCCTCGGCCATATGCAGTTGCTGGCGGATGGACGAGGCCGACAGGCGGATCAGCTGGCTCATGCGGCTGTCGACATCCACCAGTGCCGCCGCGGTGGGGCCGGGCGGCGCCATCGTACCGCTGGCGACATGGCGTGGCAGCGCGGCAAAAAAGCCGCTGCGCGGCCGTGCCACCACGCGTTGTTGTTCTTCCAGATGACGGTAGGCCGCCAGTGCGGTCAGGGTGTTGACGCCGTGCTCGGCGGCCAGCCGGCGCACCGCCGGCAGGCGGCTGCCCGGTGGCCATTCGCCGCTGTCCAGCCTTGCCTGTAGCTGGTGGGCGATATGCAGATAAAGCGGAAGATCGGTCATTGCTGTTCTATATAACAGATTCAGCCCAGTCTACGCTGTTTGTGGCCGCTGTGGGAAGGCAGGTGGGCCGGCTTGCTCTAGCCTGTACCCATCAACGCATCTGGAGTCATCCATGTCCACCCTTTCCCCGCGCGAGTCTCCTGCCAGCCCGATGCATGCTGATCGTGTGCCGTTCAGCTGGTCGCATTTCTCGCCTTCGGCCGGCCTTGCCGCAGTGCTTGCGCTGCTGGTGGGGTATTCCGGCCCCTTTCTTATTATTGTGCATGCCGCCCAGTCGGCCGGGCTGAGTGCGGCCCAGCTGGGTTCCTGGGTGTGGGCGGTGTCCATTGCCTCCGGTGTGGCCGGTATCTGGCTGACCTTGCGCTGGCGGGTGCCGGTGATTACCGCCTGGAGCACACCCGGTGCCGCACTGCTGCTGGCCGCCTTGCCCGGCGTGCCCTATGGCGAGGCGGTGGGGGCGTTTCTCGCCGCCGCCGTCATGGTCACCCTGGTGGGGGTGAGTGGTGCCTTCGACAAGCTGATGAAGATCTTTCCGGCCTCGCTGGCTGCCTCCATGCTGGGCGGCATCCTCTTCCACTTTGTCGCCGATGTGGCCGCTGCCGCCAGCCAGCAGGCGCTGCTGGTGGTGCCGATGACGGTGCTGTTCTTCATCGGCCGCAAGCTGTTTCCGCGCTTTGCGCTGCTGGCCGCCATTGGCCTGGGCCTGGCCATTGCCAGCTGGCAAGGCATGTATGGCACGGGCGGCAGCTGGCAGGGTAGCAGCGGCCCGCTGTTTACCATGCCGCAATGGTCGTGGACGGCCTTCGTCAACCTGGCCTTGCCGCTGGCCTTGCTGGCGCTCACCAGCCAGTTCTTGCCCGGCATGGCGGTGTTGTCGGCCTCTGGTTACCACATTCCGGCGCGCTCGCCGGTCACCGTGCTGGGGCTGGCTTCGGTCATCACTGCGCCGCTGGGCGGGCATGGCGTGACGCTGGCGGCCATCATCGCCGCCATCTGTACCGGGCCGGAAGCCCACCCCGACCCGCAGCGCCGTTACATGGCCGGACTGGTGTGCGGGGCGTTGTACATCGTGCTGGGCATTGCCGGCGGCGCACTGGCTGGCCTGGTGCTGCTGTTGCCCAAGGCGCTGGTGGTAACGGCCGCCGGGCTGGCGCTGTTTGGTACGCTGGCCTCATCGCTTACCGCGGCGCTGATGGACGAGGGCCACCGCGAAGCGGCCTTGCTTACCTTTGTGGTGGCGGCATCCGGCGTCACCATCGCCGGGCTGGGTTCTCCGCTGTGGGCGGTACTGGCCGGTGGCAGTGTGTCCTGGCTGCTGAAGGCGCGCCCCAAAAGCACGCCGGCCAGCAAGCCGGTGATACAGGGCAAAAACTGAGCGTTGAGTCAGACAAGACAATGGCCGCCTGCAGCAGCAAGCGGCCATTTTTATTGATAGGACAGGGTGAAGGTGGCCGCGGCGGAGAGCATGCCCGGGGTGATCGGACCGGTGCGGATATAGGATGCCGTAAAGGTAAAGGTCTGCGGGCCGGTCAGCTTGTTATTAAGAACGATTTGATTGATGGTGCCGGGTTCGGAGGAGTCTGGTCCAAAGCTGATTATTTTTTGATTATGTTGCAATTGCAGGCCCAGTCCTTTGCTGCTTGATGTCGATGCTGCGCTAAGAATATTGCTGGTTTGGCCAATTTTATTATTGTCGGTAAAGGTAATGCTCAGGCTGGTGGGGTAGGGGCAGTTGACGGTGATGCTGAAAGGTACATTACCTGCCGTGCTACCCAGTGCAGGCAGTCGCCTTACATCGATTGGTGGCAGATTGACGGTGGCCGGGCTGAGGTTTTGCAGGGTGCAGCTGTCGGCGGTAATGGTAAACGCTGAGGTGCGGGGTGTGACGAGAAAGCCGCCAGTTGGCCGGTTCCATTCGGTCTGGTAGTAGTGGACATATAAGCCGTAACCGGTGGGGAATGAGATGGTGTTATTGTCGATATTGGCTATATTACCGATTTTATACAATTGAAAATGAAAGCGACCAAGATAGTCATAGCGACGTGCGCTATTGACGGTGTCTTCGCATGCGTATTGGGCTTGGTTATTACTCCCCCCGGCCAACCAGGTCGTACCATTGGACTGGCAAAAATTGCCTGGCTCAAAGCCAAAGGAAAATCCCACTCCCGCGGTGTTTGTCCGGTAAATATTGCGGCCATTGATGCTTGTGACGTAATGGGATGTCAGGCCCCATATCCAAAAAATGCGTCTGAGGTCGGGAGAGCCGCATTGTGCCACAGGGATATCGCCAGAGATGATTTCATTGCCAATTTTGCCATTGATGGGAATGCTGTTGGCATTGAATTTGAATGACGGGAAAACGATCTTACCGCCGAGCGGGTCGATGCAGTAAGCGAAGGCAGTGGAAGAGTGCAAGGCCAGAAGGCCAGCCAGGACCAAGAAGATTTTTTTGAATATTTTATGACTGACCGGGTCTGCGGCCTGGCTGCTGGGCAGACTATTGCGGATGATCATTCTTGCGGAATCACGGCAGTGTTTCATTTGGCAAGATCCAAAAAAATAAACCCGTCGACAGGGTAAAATAAAATGATCAGTGCGTACTGGGAACTTTCTTTTAGCTAAATGGATAGTTCAGATTTATAATATATTTGGCGAATAATTAGCGTTTTAATATGCGATTTTCTATTTGGAGACAACTGACCATTTTTCGGGTTTGCCCTGTATGCATTTCTCCGCTGGCTGGTCGAATAATCAGCGCAAGCAAGTATTGCCGCGGTCTTGCACCTTGTATCAGGCTTGTCATGCCATTTTATTGGCTGCGCTAAAAGCGCAGCGGATAATCAAGGCACTTTTTAAAGGGAAGCCAGATAATCCTGCGGATATTGGCCGCGACAGCCGTAAAAAACGGCTGCGCCGTTCTGCCTTTCTGTCCTGCCCCGCGATGGCTGGCGTCGGCACAGCTTGGCCAGGGCTGCCAGGCTCATTTCTAAAGCATGCTTGATGATTTTTGCAGCAACAGGGCCGATGCATCGGGCGTGCTCTGGGTGGTGACACCCTGCTTTGCCTGGGTCTGCAGCGCTTGCCGCGAGGTGGCAAGCTGGTCATGTCCCGGCCTGCCGTGTACAGTGGTCATTCTGTATACAATTTTCCAGTCAGTGCGATATCGGCCATAAAATGCCGTCCGGGTGCCGTTGGCACGGCTGACATGGTTGAAAAAGGAGTGAACACGATGTTTTCTGCCGCTACCTATCTGCAACGCCGCACGGCGCTGCAACAGTCCCTGCCGGGCAGCCTGCTGCTGTTCGTCGGCAATGTGGATTCGCCGATGAACTACCACGACAACATCTTTCCCTTTGTGCAGGACTCCAGCTTTCGCTACTTCTTTGGCCAGAACCAGCCGGGCATGGCGGCGCTGATCGACACGGCGGCTGGCAGCACCACCTTGTTCGGCAATGATCCGGAAGTGGCCGACATCGTGTGGACCGGCCCGCAGCCCACGCTGGCCGAGCGCGCCGCGCGTGCCGGCATCAGCCACAGCCAGCCCTATGCCGCGCTGGAGCAGGTGCTGGCCGCTGCGCGGGCTGCCGGGCGGACGATTCACTACCTGGCCCCGTATCGCGGCGAAACCCGGCTGGAGCTGGGTCGCCTGCTGCAGGTGCATCCGGCCGAGGTGGCGGCAGGCTTCTCGCCCGCGCTTACCCGCGCCGTGGTGGCGCTGCGTGAAATCAAGAGCGCGGAAGAGGTGGCGGAAATGGAAGCCGCGCTGGCGGTGACCGGAGCCATGCATGTGGCCGCCATGCAGGCCTCGCGCCCCGGCGTGGTGGAACATCAGGTGGTGGGCATCATGGAAGGCATCATGCGCCGCCACGACTGGCAGCTGGCTTACCCGTCCATTTTCTCGCGCCGCGGCGAGGTGCTGCACAACCATGCCCACGACAATGTGCTGCAAAAGGGTGATCTGGTGCTGAACGACACCGGCTGTACCTCGGGCGGCGGCTACGCCAGCGACATCACCCGTACCTTCCCGGTGGGCGGGCGTTTCAACCAGCAACAGCGTGAGTTGTACAACATCGTGCTGGACATGCAGTTGCAGGCCATTGCCGCCATCAAGCCCGGCGTGCGCTATCTGGATGTGCACAAGCTGGCGGCGCAGGTGATGGTGCAGGGCATGAGCGAACTGGGCTTCTTCCATGGCCCGGTGGAGGAGATTGTCGAATCCGGTGCCTATGCCATCGCCTTCCCGCATGGCCTGGGCCATCAGATCGGCATGGATGTGCACGATATGGAAGGTCTGGGCGAGGATCTGGTGGGCTATGACGACAGCGTGCAGCGCAGCCCGCTGTTTGGCCTGGGCTATCTGCGGCTGGGCAAGGCGCTGAAAGCCGGCATGGTGCTGACGGTGGAGCCGGGCATTTATTTCATTCCGGCCTTGATCGCCGCCTGGCAGGCCGAAGGCCGCCACAGCCAGTACATCAACTATGCCCGTTTTGCCGAGATGACTGGTTTTGGCGGCATCCGCATCGAGGACAATGTGCTGGTGACGGAAAGCGGCAGCCGGGTGCTGGGCGAGCCGATTCCCAAAACCGTGGAAGAGCTGGAAGCCATCATGCAGCAGTGACCGTGGCATTTGCTGTGCCAGACATGCCAACCGCCCCGAGGGGCGGTTTTTGTTTGTGCCGTACGGCTGGCCGCCTGCTGCCCGGCATGTTTCGCCCGGCCATTCATCCGCAGAGGGCTGCAACACAAATTTGCAGCATGCTGCGAACAGCGGCCTTGCATCCGGAAAATCCTGCCTAGAATGAAATCTGGACCGTAGCGGGGGAGACAGCGCCGGTCCAGCCCGTCAGCGACGCGACAGCCAGCCTGTCGTGCCACTGTGACCAGGCCTCGCCGTCTGGCCAGACAACAACATCGATCCAGCTGGAGAGTCACATGGAAACTTCATTTCAAGCGCTGCCATCCATGGCCATGCCCAAACATACCGACCTGGTGCATCTGGATCAGCGTCCGCTGCGTCCCATCAATCTGAAAAGCCCGGCGCTGGAGGTGATGACCGACCTGCGCATCATCGATCCGGTCAGCATTGGCGAGGATGAAATCCTGCGTCACGCGCATAACCTGATGATCAGCCGTGGCATCCGCCTGCTGTTTGTGCAGGATGAGGACAGCCGGCTGGTGGGCCTGATCACCGCGTCGGATATTCTGGGTGAGCGCCCGGTGCAGTGCATGCTGGAACATGGCAAGCGCCATGATGAAGTGCTGGTGCGCGATGTGATGACGCCGCGCAGCGAGCTGGAAATGCTGTCGCTGGCCGATGTGCAGCACGCCACCGTCGGCCACATGGTGGCCACGCTCAAGCAGCAGGGGCGGCAGCATGCGCTGGTGGCCGAGCTGGACCTGAACACCGGCCATTACCAGCTGTGCGGCATGTTCTCAACTTCGCACATGGCACGGCGGCTGGGCATGCCGCTCAACTTCATGCGCGTGCCGCAGGCACTGTCGGAAATCCAGCACGCGCTGCTGCACGAGGGCTAGTCCCACGGATGGGCTGGGGCATCAGCCTTCGCCCGCCGTGTCTTGTGGTACGGCGGTGCTGTACTTGGTGGTTTCCATCACCACCAGCGATTCAAACTCGCGCACATTGTCATTGCTCATGATGTGTTCCCGGCAAAAGCGCTCGTAATCGCCCATGTCGCGTACCAGCACCACCAGCACAAAGTCCGGCCGCCCGGTCACGTGGTAGCACTCCACCACTTCCGGCGCGGCGCGGATGGCCTGCTTGAAGGCATCCACCAGCGCAATGCGCTCGCGCTCCAGAATCACATTCACCACCAGCCGTAATGGTCGCCCCAGCACGGCCGGGTCCACCAGGGCCACTTCGCGGCGGATGATGCCCTCGCTGCGCAGCCGTTTCAGCCGCCGGGTAACCGCGGTGGGCGACAGGCTGACGGCTTCGGCCAGTTCATCGTGGGTGCGGCGCGCGTCTTCCTGCAACAGCGCCAGCAGCTTGCGGTCGTAGCTATCCAGCTGTTTTTCATCCGCCATATCAGTTTTCCTGCATTGAATATTCAAAATCATCAGTTTGCGTGCATTCTGACGCAGTAAAACGCAGCGGTGCAAGCTGGCGTGCTGCTTACACTGGCAGCATCCATCGGAGATGCACCATGTCGGCTTCCACTACCACCCTCAACCCCTTCCTGTCCCGCAGCGCCGCGTCAGCACGCTGGCTGCCCATGTTGCTGTTTGCCGCACTGGTGACGCTGTGGGCCTACAACTATGTGGTGATGAAGCAGACCTTGCAGGCCACCACACCCATTACCCATCTGATCCTGCGTACCACGCTGGGCAGCCTGACCCTGTTTGGCGTGCTGCTGGCGCGTGGCCGTGCCATCCGGCCGCAGCGGCTGATGCAGGCGGCGCAAGTGGGGCTGAGCACCACTTGCCTGTACAGCCTGTCCATTACCCTGGCGCTGGTGGCCGGGGCGGCCGGGCGTACCTCGGTGCTGGTGTTCACCATGCCGTTCTGGGTGGCCTTGCTGTCGCGCTGGCTATTGGCCGAACCGTTTGGCCGTCGTACCCGGCAGGCGCTGCTGGCCGGTTTTGTCGGGCTGATGCTGATTGTGGCGCCCTGGCAGCTACATGGCGGTGTGCTGCCCATGCTGCTGGCGGTGCTGGCCGGTTTCTTCTGGGCGCTCGGTTCGGTACTGAGCAAGCGGGCGACGCGCTGTGGTCAGCTCGACAGCCTGAATTTTTCGGCCTGGCAAGCCTTGATTGGCTTGCTGCCCATTCTGGCGCTGTGGCCGTGGGCGGATTTTGCCCATATCCACTGGTCCGGCGCTTTTGTGCTGGGGCTGTTGTATGCCGGGGTGCTGTCCAGCGCGGTGGGCTGGCTGGCCTGGCTGTGGCTGCTCAAGCGCTTGCCGGCCAGCACGCTCAGTTTCAACGCGCTGGTGATTCCGCTGCTGGCGGTAGGGATGGCGGCGCTGCAGCTGGGAGAATGGCCATTGGCGCGCGAATTGGCCGGCATGCTGCTGGTGGGGTTGGGGATTGTGCTGATCGCCCGGCGCTGAACCGGGCTGCCGAAACAACAAGGCCGCTGCAAAGCGGCCTTTTGCATGTTGACGATGCAGTGGGATGCAGACTCAAACCACCAGCGAAATCAGCGTGCCGACGGTGACCGCCGCCGCCGCCCAGCGTCCGGCAGTGAAATAGCTGTTGTCGGACTGGGGCGTTGCCGGGGCGGGCTCGGCTGCCGGGTCGGGCAGGTTCAACACGCCATAGGTGAAGGACTTCACCGCCGAGGGCGAACTGTCGTCCGCACTGCTGGCATTGCTGTCGCTGCCAGTATTGTCGGCCTTGCCCTTGCTTTGCAGTTTCACGATGGTGGAGGGCGAGGCGCTTGCCGCCTTGCCATCGCTGTCCAGCGTGTTGCTGTCTTTGCCCGCCCTGGCGGCAGTCTGGCCGTTAGCGCTCAGTGTGCTGGTGCCGCTATTGTTTACCGCGTTTGCTTTGCTGATATCCATCACGGTCTCGCTGCATACAAATGATGATCGGATGCTTCATTATCGGCATGGCACAGCGACGACATGAGGGGGGTGGAGGTAAAGATCGGGTAAAGAAAGGTTAAGCGCGCTGGCTTGCGCCCGGCCACTGCCTAGTCCAGCTGTTGCACGGTGTCACCCTCTGCCGGCTGGCAATCATCCGCCATGTCGTCCCAGCCATGGTGGGTGACCAGGGTCTTGCCACGCAGGCATACCTGTATGCGTTCGCTGCCGGCAATCTGCTGGCGCACAAAACCTTCAATGGCCGCGGGCAGGCTCACCTGATAGCGGTTTGCCGCCAGTTCGCTGTCCGGGTGGTCGCCATTGTGCACCAGCGGCACCACATTGGCCGCCCACACCATGTAGCGGTGCTTCACATCGACAATATCCGGGCGATAGCCCTGTTGTTGCAGCCAGTCCTGTGCCTGCCTGCGGCCATCGCCTGCACCCGGCAATTGCCCCCAGGCGTGGGCCAATAGCTCCACCAGCCACTGGTTGCAGTTCTGGTAGCGGGTGGAGAAGGGATAGGCATTGGCGCTGTAGTCCGCCCCCAGCAGCTGCAGCGACAGCTTGTTGTCCAGTGCGGCCTCCACCAGTTGTGCTTCCTGTTTGGCCGGCAACAGCAGAATGGACAGATAGACATTGCTGCCTTGCGGCTGGTCGATCAGAAAGCCGGGCAGGCCCTGGTCGTACAAATGCGGACGCTGTTCGTCACACGCGTAGTAGAGCTGACGTACCGACCACGGCGTATTGGGATTGTTGCGCAGGCTGATGCCGGCATGCGACAGGCGGATGTGAAAGCGTTCCAGATCCAGCCCGGAGCGGGAGATGATGGCCGCCTGATGGCCGGATTCATCCAGCAGCTGGCGCACCTGCTGGCTGAATAGCAGCAGGTCGCTCTTGCGTGCCACGCTTTGCTGTGAGGCCTGCTCGCAGAACATCAAGGACGATGCCGCCGCAGCGTTGGCCAGTGTGGCCGCCAAGGCCAGCAGCCCTGCCAGCAGCAGGGCTTGCAGACATCGGCCGGTGTAACGGTGCAACAGGATCAGGACACCACTTTGGGCTGTACTTCGGATTTCCAGGCCTGATCCAGCAGCAGGGCAAACGGCTGCTGGTTGTCGGCGCGGGCAAACACCAGGCCATAGGCTTGCTTCTGCGCATGCACGATCTGGCCGGTTTCCACGCCGCTGTGCTTCACATCCGCCTGGGCCACGAACAGATTGAACGGTTCGGTATTGTTGGCGGCAGCCACCGGTACCAGGGTGAGCTGGGTTTTGCCCGCTTGCTCGGCCTGGGCCACGGCCACCACCTTGTAGTCGCCTTCGGCAATCTTGCCAACAGCCTTGGAGGAGTTCTGCAAGGAGGTGGAAATGCTGCCCACCGTGGCGCTGACGCTGTCAGAGACGGAAAGCAGGGAGACGGCAGCCTGTGCCGACGCACACAGCAGGCCCAGGCTAAGCAGCAGGGTGCCGGCAATGGTTTTCTTCAGATGGGTCATGGTCTTGGCGTTATCTATCACGGTGCGAAATCTTGCGGTGAGAAAAGTCATTGCAGCAGTGGCCTCCTGCGCTGAACAGGCTGTCGGTCAAGCCGGCTGTGGCAACGGTAGACTGCATGTGCCGGGCTATTGTTCCCAGTGGCGGCGGCCTGGCACAAGCAGATTTACAAAAATTGATCGGCCACCCGCCAGCCTCACTTGTGTGGCGGCTATCCGGGCGGCAAGATCAGGCCATTGCATGCAAAACACGAGGAAAACCGCTTGGCCCAGTCTTCCGGTAAGGACAGCCTTGTTTTGTCCGGCGGCGACAACCCTGCCGGCCGGCCGGTGTCGCTGCACGCCATCGTGTCCACGGTGAATGTGCTGGCCGAACAGGGCATTGCCGCGGCCGAGCTGCTGGCCGGCAGCGGCATTCCACCGGAACGCCTGCTGGAGCCGGCGCGGCTGATCAACCATCATCAGGAACTCACCGTGTTCGACACGGCCCGGCGCCTGTCGCAGGACGATGCCCTTGGCCTGCGGCTGGGCCATGCCATGCATACCTCCAACTACGGCATTCTGGGTTACACCATGCTGGTCAGCCCCACCTTGCGCGTGGCACTGGAAACCGCCATCCGCTTTCCCTTGCTGCTGGCCAGCTATTTTACCCTGCGGCTGGAGGAGCGTGGCAAGGAAGCCTGGCTGCTGGCCGACGATTATCGCTACCGCGCGGATTTGCTCAGCTTCAATGCCGAAATGTGTCTGTCCTCGATGTGGACCATCGCCCGCGACTGCATGGGGGTGCGCTGGTCGCCCAAGGCGGTGCACATGAGCTTTGCCCCACCCGCGCATGCCGGGCTTTATCCGGCCATTTTCGGCCAGGCCGGCAGTTTTGACATGGCGGAAAATGCGCTGCTGTTTCCGGCCAAATGGCTGGACCGGCCGCAGCCGCTGGCCGATGCGGTCAGCTTTCACATGGCGCTGGAACAGTGCCAGCGCCAGCAGCAGCAATGGGCCAGCAGCCATGGCTCGGCGCTGGTGGCAAGGGTGCTGCGGCTGATGCAGTCCGACCCGGTACGCTTTGCCCGGCTGGACGAGCTGACCACCACCCTGCATATGTCCGAACGCACCCTGCGCCGCAAGCTGGCGGCGCTGGGCACCTCCTTCCAGGCCCTGCTGGATCAGGCGCGGCACCAGCAGGCACTGCATCTGCTGCAGGAAAGCAGCCTGTCCATCAGCATGATTGCCGAGCGGCTGGGCTTTGCCGAAGCCGCCAGCTTTCGCCATGCCTTTGCCCGCTGGACCGGCAAGCGCCCCTCCGATTTGCGCCGCTGACGCCGCCTTTGCACCCCTTTGTTCTGCCCCGGCTGGCTTGCCGGCCAAGGGACAGGTTTGCCCTGTCCGGAATGGCCTGTCCCAAGCGATGGGAGCCATCCTGCACGCGGTTGGCAGGCCATTTTTGGCCGTATTTATCCCATAGTTGACCGCTATGTATCTTTTCGCCGCGGCGCTTGTTGGCAGAATGAATAAAAAAAGACGGACCACTCGATGTCATTGCCAAGGCCAGTTCTCCCTCGCCAGGAGAGTGCCCCGCGGCTGCCCGGCCCATAGGCAATGCCAGGTCCGATCACACAAAACGGAGGAGAAACCATGAGCAAACCCTGCGCTGTCGCCATCCCGGCGACGCCATGCCCGACCATGCGCCAGTCCCTGCGGCCAAGCGGCACGCTGCCGGAGGGGGACTGTTCCCCGCGCTGCCACGGCAGTTCCTTCCTGTGCCATGACCCGGCTGCACGGCTGATTCCGTGCGGCCATGCCCGTCCGCCCGGCGTGTAGCGCCAGGCTTTCCTGACCCTGACAGCAGCCCAACACCACCGCCATGCGGCGTGGTGCGGGGGCGTGTTTTCACTGCATTTGCACCGGAGGACTGCCATGAGCGGCAATCGTGTGGCCATTGAGGTCGACCATGTCTGCAAGCGTTTTGGTCATGATGAACATGCGGTACTGGCGCTGGACCATATTGCGCTGAGCATCCGCGAGAACGAGTTTTTTACCCTGCTGGGCCCGTCCGGCTGTGGCAAGACCACCTTGCTGCGCATGATTGCCGGCTTCGAGGACGTCAGCAGCGGCGACATCCGCCTGTATGGCGCATCGCTGGCCGGCAAGCTGCCCTTCCAGCGCCCGGTAAATACCGTATTCCAGAGCTATGCCTTGTTTCCGCACCTGACCGTGGCAGAAAACGTCGCCTTCGGGCTGGAAATGCGCGGGGTCAAGGCGGCCGACATCAAGCCCATCGTGGCGGAAAAGCTGGAGCTGGTGAAGCTGTCCGGCTTTGCCCGCCGTCGCCCGCACCAGCTGTCCGGCGGCCAGCAGCAGCGGGTGGCGCTGGCCCGTGCGCTGGCGCCATCGCCCAAGGTATTGCTGCTGGACGAATCCCTGTCCGCACTGGACCTGAAACTGCGCAAGGAAATGCAGGTGGAGCTCAAGCGCTTGCAACGTGAAACCGGCATCACCTTTGTGTTTGTCACCCACGATCAGGAAGAAGCGCTCACCATGTCCGACCGCATTGCGGTGATGTCGGCGGGCAAGCTGCAACAGGTGGGCAGCCCGGAGGACATTTACGACCGCCCTGCCAACCGCTTCGTCGCCGATTTCATCGGCGAAACCTCCTTCCTGCAAGGCCGGGTGGCTGATGGTCTGCTGCACTTTGGCGAAGCAGGCAGCCTGCCCGGCACCGTGCTGGACCAAGGCCACGATGGCCATGCCGCGCTGGCAGTGCGGCCCGAGCGCCTGCAACTGTCCACCAGCGGCAGCGGCCTGCACGGCGTGGTGTCCGAGGTGGTGTATCGCGGCGTGGATACCGTTTACACCGTGCAACTGGCCGACGGTCAGCCCTGCCGGGTGCGCAATACCAATGACAGCGGCGCGGTGCGGCTGGCGCGGGTGGGTGACAGCGTGCAGCTGTCGGCGCAGCCGGGTGCCTTCCACCGTTTGCAGGAGGCCGACCATGTCGCTTGACCCACAACGGCGCTGGCGTCGCCGCCTGCTGCTGGCGCCCACCACGCTCACCCTGCTGCTGTTCATGGTACTGCCCATGCTGCTGATGGCCTGGATGTCGGTACTGGCGCCGGACACCTATGGCGGCGTGCGCTGGCATGAATGGAGCCTGGATGCCTATGTGCAATTCCTGTACGAGCGCGATCTGGACGACAGCCTCACGCTGAACAGCGATTACCTGCAAATCTTCGGCCGTTCGTTCTTGCTGGCCGGTTTTGCCACGGTGGTGACGCTGCTGATCGGCTTTCCCACTGCGCTGTATATCGCGCTGAAAGAGGAAAAAACCCGCCAGCGGCTGATCCTGCTGATTTCCATCCCGTTCTGGACCAACCTGCTGGTGCGCACCTACGCCTGGATGCTGCTGCTGCGCAACGGCGGGCTGATCGACAGCAGCCTGTCCTGGTTGGGCTTGAGCCAGGGTGCGCTGGATGTGCTGTACACCCCCACCGCGGTGGCCATCGGCTTTGTCTATTCCTTCCTGCCCTTCATGGTGCTGCCCATTTACACCAGTCTGGAAAAAATGGACTGGCGGCTGGTGGAAGCAGCCTTCGACCTTGGCGCCAACCGCTGGCAGGCGCTGCGGCGGGTGATTCTGCCACTGGCCATGCCCGGCATCGTAGCGGGCTGCCTGCTGGTGTTCATTCCGGCCATCGGCTCTTATTACATCCCCGAGCTATTGGGCGGCGGCAAGAGCCTGATGATAGGCAACCTGATCCAGAACCAGTTTGGCACTGCGCGTAACTGGCCGTTCGGTGCTGCCTTGTCCTTCATGTTGCTGGCGCTGGTGCTGCTGGCGATGTGGGTTTACACCAGGCGCTTCCAGCGCCCTCCGGGAGAATGACATGCAAGCCTCCAATACCCTGTGGCGCTTTCGTGGTGTCACCCCCACCGCCATGCTGGCCTTTGTCTATCTCTACCTGCCCATCGTGGTGCTGGTGGTGCTGTCCTTCAACGCCAACCGCATTGCCACGCTGTGGACCGGTTTTTCCTTCGACTGGTATCTGAAGGTGATGGACAACGACAATATCCTGCGGGCCACCAAGAACTCGCTGATCATCGCCTGCGGTGCCACGCTGCTGGCCACCAGCTTTGCCACCATGGCGGCGCTGGCCATGGCGGGCAAGCGCTTTCGCGGCCAGGCCTTCATCAATGCCATGCTGGGCCTGCCGCTGTTGGTGCCGGAAATCGTCACCGCGGTGGCCTCCTTGCTGTTTTTCCTGGCGCTGGGGCTGGATCTGGGGCTGATGACGGTGCTGATTGCCCACACCGTGTTTTGCATTCCCTTTGCCTACCTGCCCATCCGCGCCCGGCTGGAAGGGCTGGACCCACGGCTGGCGGAAGCTGCGGCGGACCTGTACGCCGGGCCGTTTGCCACCTTCCGCCGGGTGACCCTGCCCTTGATCCTGCCCGGTGTGCTGTCCGGCGCCATGCTGGCTTTCATCGTGTCGCTGGACGATTTCGTCATCACCTTTTTTGTGGCCGGTGCCGGTGCCACCACGCTGCCGGTGTACATCTTCGGCCTGATCCGCATGGGCATCACCCCGGAAGTGAATGCGGTGTCGGCGCTGATGCTGCTGGTGTCCATTGCCTTTGTCGCGCTGTCCTACTGGATGGGCCAGCGCAAATCCTGAACCGGGTCGGCGGCTGTTCCGCCCCTCATGTTTCGCTTGTTGCACAACATACGAAGGAGAATTGCCATGAAAGTCTGCAAACTGCATGCGCTGGCCCTGGCGGCTGGACTGCTGGTATCCACCTCGGCCATGGCCGCAGGAGAGCTGAACCTCTACAACTGGTCCGACTACATTCCGCAGGATTTGCTCAAGCGCTTCGAGAAGGAAACCGGCATCAAGGTCAACCTGGATGTGTTTGATTCCAACGAATCCCTGCTGGCCAAGCTGAAGGCCGGGGCCAAAGGCTACGACGTGGTGGTGCCGTCTGACTACATGGTGAAAATCATGCGTGACGAAGGCCTGCTGGAAAAAATCGACGTCAGCAAGATGCCCAATTTCAAGCTGGTGGAAGCGCCGCTCAACAAGCCGGATTTTGACCCGCAACGCGAATACTCCGCGCCATACATGTGGGGGGTAACCGGCTTTACCTATGACGCCAGCCGCGTGCCGGGCGGCAAGCTGGACAATAGCTGGAAGAGCTTCTTCACTCCACCGGCCGCGCTCAAGGGCAAGGTGGTGGCGCTCAATGACGTGGCCGAGCTGTACAAGGCCGCCGCCATTTATCTGAAGGTGGACCAGTGCACCGAAGACCCCAAGCAGGCCAAGCGCATCCAGGACCTGCTGGAAGCGCAAAAGCCCATGCTGGCCATGTATAACTCCGACGGCACCATCGAGCGCATGCAGGCGCAGGAAGTCATCATGCACCAGCAATGGAACGGTGCCGCCTACCGCACCCGCCAGAAGCTGAAGTCCGCCGTGTTTGTCTATCCGAAAGAGGGCATCCCCTTCTGGAACGACAATCTGGTCATCCCCAAGGGCGCCAAGAACCGCGATAACGCGCTCACCTTCATCAACTGGATGATGGCACCGAAGAATATCGCCGAGGCCTCCAACTTCACTGGCTACAACAATGCCATCAAGGGGAGCTCTGCCTATTTTGTCGCCGACCTCAAGGCCGACCCGGCCATCAACCCCACCGCCGCCATGCGCGCACTGTTTGTGCCCAACAAGAACTGTTCGGCCAAGGCCAATGCCCTGCGCGACCGGGTGTGGACCAAGCTGAAGAAATGACACTTGCCGGCTGAGGCCGGCTTTCCCTTGCAAACACAACACAATGCCTCCGGTTCCCCACCTGCGGCAAGGAGACCTGCATGCTGACGATTTACAGTGATGACCACCACCTGCACCACGGCAATGCCGAGTTGATTGACGGTACTCTCAAACCTTGCTTTGAAATGCCCAGCCGCGCCGACATGGTGTTGCAGCGGGTACGGCAAACCGGGCTGGGCGACATCATCGCCCCCACCGAACACGGGCTGCAGCCGCTGTTGCGCGTGCATGACGCGGGCTATGTGCGTTTTCTGGAGCAAGCCTGGAGCCTGTGGCAGGCCGAAGGCCGCAATCATGATGCGCTGCCGCTGGTATGGCCGGTGCGCGGCCTGCGTACCGACCGTATCCCGCAGGATATCGACGGCCTGATGGGCTATTACTCCTTTGATGCCGGGGTGCCCATCACCGCCGGCACCTGGCAGGCCATCCGTTCCTCGGCCAATGTGGCGCTGAGCGGGCTGGATGCCATGCTGGCCACCGGGCACAGCACCTTTGCCCTGTGCCGTCCGCCCGGCCATCATGCCGCAGCGGATTACATGGGCGGCTATTGCTACCTCAACAACGCCGCCATCGCCGCCCAGGCCATGCTGGACAAGGGTGCCAAGCGCGTGGCGATCCTGGATGTGGACTACCACCACGGCAACGGCACGCAGAGCATTTTCTATCAGCGCAGCGATGTGCAGTTTTTGTCCCTGCATGGCGACCCCATGGTGGAGTACCCCTATTTCCTCGGCCATGCCGACGAGACCGGGGAAGGGGCCGGGTTGGGCTTCAATCACAACTACCCGCTGGCCCATGGCACCGATTGGTCGCACTACGGCCCGGCGCTGGCCGATGCCTGCAGCAAGATTGCCGCCTATGCGCCGGACGCGCTGGTGGTATCGCTGGGGGTGGATACCTTCGAGCAAGACCCGATCTCGCGCTTCAAATTAAAGAACGCCGACTACCTGCGCATGGGTGAAGTCATTGGCGGGCTGGGCCTGCCCACCTTGTTTGTGATGGAAGGCGGCTATGCGGTGGAGGACATCGGGGTGAATGCGGTAAATGTATTGTCCGGCTTTGACAGCGTGGCGGGCTGAGAATGGCGGGGAGGCCGGCTGGCCTCCCTGACTGCAGTTTCAGGCATGGGCCGGCGCAAAACTGCCCGCCTGCGCCATACGCCACATGCGGCCATAGAACTCGGCCTTGATCTCGCTGGCCAGCAGCTCGCCCGGCTGCAAGAACACATGCAGCTGTGAGTACAGGCGGATTTCGGTATCGCTCACCCGCCGCACCAGGTGATGCGCCTCCAGTTGTTCCGGGTGGGTAAGGCCGGCGGCGGCCAGCATCTCGGACAGCGCATGCAGGGTGTTGCGGTGGAAGTGATACACCCGCTCGGCCTTGTCCGGCACTACCAGAGCGCGCTGGCGCAGCGGGTCTTGCGTGGCCACGCCGGTGGGGCAGCGGTTGGTGTGGCAGCTCTGGCTCTGGATACAACCCACGGCAAACATGAAGCCGCGGGCGGAATTGGCCCAGTCGGCCCCGATGGCCAGCACGCTGGCAATGTCGAAGGCGCTGATGATCTTGCCGCTGGCGCCCAGCTTGATCTTGTCGCGCAAATTCAGCCCCACCAGAGTGTTGTGGACAAACAGCAAGCCCTCGCGCAGCGGCACGCCAATATGGTCGGTGAATTCCAGCGGTGCCGCGCCGGTGCCGCCTTCCTTGCCGTCCACCACGATGAAATCCGGCAGGATGCCGCTTTCCAGTATGGCCTTGGCAATGGCCATGAATTCCCACGGATGGCCGAGGCAAAACTTGAAGCCCACCGGTTTGCCGCCAGACAGCTCACGCAGCCGGGCAATAAAGGCCATCATCTCCAGCGGAGTGGAGAAGGCGCTGTGGCTGGAGGGTGACACGCAGTCCTGCCCCAGCGGCACACCACGGGTGGCGGCGATTTCCGGCGTTACCTTGTGCTTGGGCAAAATGCCGCCGTGGCCGGGCTTGGCGCCCTGGCTGAGCTTGATTTCAATCATCTTCACCTGCGGGTTTTGTGCCTGTCTGGCAAAGCGTTCCGGGTCGAAATGGCCGTCTGCATCGCGGCAGCCAAAGTAGCCGCTGCCCAGCTCCCATACCAGGTCACCGCCGTGTTCCAGATGATAGGGGCTGATGCTGCCCTCGCCGGTGTCGTGGTAGAAACCGCCCTGGCTGGCCCCCTGGTTGAGCGCGCGGATGGCATTGGCGCTGAGCGCACCAAAACTCATGGCCGAAATATTGAATACCGAGGCGGAGTAGGGCTGCGCGCATTGCGGGCCACCAATCTGCACCCGGAAACCGGCCGGGTCGCTGCGCGGGGCCGGGCGGATGGAGTGGCTAATGAATTCGAAGCCGCTGCCATACACATCCAGCAGGGTGCCAAAGGGTTTGTCGGCCTGGGTGTTCTTGGCGCGGGCGTAAACCAGCGAGCGCTGGTCGCGCGAGAAGGGCAGCTGTTCGCCATCGGCTTCCAGCAGGTACTGGCGGATTTCCGGACGGATGGCTTCCACCAGATAGCGGATATTGCCCAGCACCGGGTAATTGCGCCGCACAGCGTGGCGGGTTTGGGCGAGGTCCAGCACGCCCAGCAGGCTGAGCGCGATGGCGGCGAGGGTGAAGGGCCACAGCCATTCGATCTGGTGCAATACCAGGCCGATCAGGCTGAGCAGGATGCAGGCGGCGAAAAAGGCATAGCGGCTGAGCAGGGACAGGTTCATGCGGGCTCCGGCAGGCGTGGGCTGAATGCGGGATGCTACAGCACAAGGGTTGGGACTTGTGCTGTCTGATCCGCTTCAGCTTAGCGCCCAGGCCGGGGCTGCGCCATGGCTGGTGGCAGCGCAGTGATGGTGTTAATGAAAACGCACGATGTCGCCGTTGTGATCGAAAGCCAGATAGCGCGCTACATCGCCTCCGGTCTGGATGGTCTGGATCATGCGCTTGAGCGCCGCTTCGATATCGGCTGCGGCGGGCGGGCCACCGGCGCTGCCATCCAGACAGGCGACAAACACGATTTGCCACGGCTCGCCCATGCGGGCCGATTCGGCCTGCAGGCTGGCAAAGTCCGCCAGTTCGCTGGCGGCGCGGTCCAGGCACATGCTGGGCAGCAGGATGCCGCCCTCGCCGCGGGCAAAGCGCTCGGCTTCCTGCGGCTGGTGGTCGTCATGCAGCACGGCTTTGGTAAATACCAGCAGCAGATGCTGCGGCTCGGACTGCTGGCGGGCTGCAGCCAGCAGCGTGTTGAAATCGTCGATGTCCATGGTGCTCAGTACGGGGCGAAAGTGGCAGCTGGCAGTGTGTGGGCTGGCCATCCGCTTTGCCATCCGTCGCTGGAACTAGTTGCTGGCGGCATTGGAATGAGGCATTCGATGGCAAGAAACAGGGAGCGGCGGCGGCTTTTCCCACTTATGCTGGCAGTCATGACCAGGGGGAGGGTGGCGATGCGACGGGAAATGGCAGGATTGGTGGTGCTGGCAGCCTTGTGGGGGGCTTCGTTTCTGTTCATGCGGGTGGCGGTGCCCGCGCTGGGGCCATTCGTGCTGATTGCCTTGCGGCTGGGGCTGGCCTCGCTGGTCTTGCTGCCGATCTTGCTGTGGCGAGGCGGTATCGGCTTGTGGCGGCAACACTGGCAGCGCATTGCCGTGGTGGGGGTGTTTCTGTCGGCCCTGCCTTTCTGCCTGATTGCCTGGGCCAGTCTCAGCCTGCCGGCGGGGGTGGCGTCGGTGCTGAATGCCACCACCCCGCTGATGACCGCGCTATGGGCCATGCCACTGGCGGGCGAGCGCATGACCGCACCGCGGGCGGCCGGTTTGCTGCTGGGGCTGGCCGGGGTGCTGGTGTTGATGCTGGGGCGTGGGGCCGCCTTTGATGTAAGGACCATGCTACCCGTGCTGGCCATGCTGGGCGCCACCGCCTGTTATGGCTGGTCCGGCCATATGGCCAAGCGCTGGTTGCCCGGCCTGCCTTCGCTGGTGACGGCCACTGGCAGCCTGTTCAGCGGGGCGGTGCTGGTGACGCCGCTGGCGTGGCTGACCTTGCCGGCCCAGGCGCCATCAGCCACGGTATGGGGGGCGGTGGTGATGCTGGCGCTGGGCAGCACCGCGCTGGCCTATCTGATTTTCTACTGGCTGATCGACAGGCTGGGTGCGACCCGCGCCAGCAGCGTCACCTATCTGGTGCCGGTGTTTGGCGTGCTGTGGGGAAGCATGTTACTGGCCGAGCCTGTCGGCGTGCTGATGCTGCTGGGCGGGGTGCTGATTCTGTGCGGGGTGTTGCTGCTGGGCTGGCGCCGTGCTGGCTGAGCCAGCCGACGCCCGCCTTCGGCTCAGGCGCTGACTGGCTGCGGCTGAGCCAGCGGCAGCAGGATGCGGATGCGGAAGCCGCCATCGGCCTCGTCAGCAAACTGCAGCTGGCCATGGTGCTGCTTGACCACGCGCGACACGATGGCCAGCCCCAGGCCGCTGCCGCCATCGGTGCCGCGGTGTTCGGCCAGCCGCTCGAAGGGGGCCAGCGCCGATTCGCGCAGCGCGGCGGGAATGCCCTGGCCGTGGTCGATCACGCTCAGTTCCGCCATGCCGTCGCGCTGGTCGATTTCCACCCGCAGCGGCGGCTTGCCATAGCGGCGGGCATTTTCCAGCAGATTGGACAGCAGCCGCTCCAGCGCCAGTGCATCGGCCTGCAGTTCCGGCTCGGCCTGGCGCAGCAGTTTCACATCCAGCCCGTCGCGGCCAAAACGCGCCACCACGCTGTCGGCCAGTTCGGCCAGCGCCACCGGCTCCAGCCTGGCCGATTCTTCGGCACGGGCAAAGTCGATGAACTGGCGCACGATGCGCGACAGCTCGTCGATATCCGCCAGCATGTCCGGGGTATCGCTATTGTGTTCCTGCAGTTCCAGCATCAGCTTCAAGCGGGTCAGCGGGGTACGCAGGTCGTGCGACAGCCCGGCCAGCATCAGCCGGCGTTCACGGGCGGCGCTATCCAGCGCACTGGCCATGTGGTTGAAGCCGCGGGCCAGCGCCATCAGCTCGCGCGGCCCCTCTTCGGCCAGCGGCGGCGGCAGTTTGCCGCGCGCCAGCTCGCGTGAGGCAGCCACCACCTTGCCGATGGGGCGGGTGATGCGCCATGCCACCAGCGAGGCCAGCAGGATGGCCAGCAAGGTGGCCAGCAGTGCCGCCTGGATCAGCGAGTAAATGGGGCGGTCGCTATAGCGGCCAAACGGAATCACCAGCCAGTAGGGGGTGTCCAGCACATGCACGTTGACCCATAGTTCGTTGCGGTCTTCGCGGTGCACCATATAGCCGCGCACGGTGTCGTCCAGGCCCTTGCTCAGCCGGCTCACCAGGCTGTTGGCCACCCGCGGCAGTTCGGTGTCGAACTGTTGTCTGGCCGCGGCCTGTTGTGGCAGCAGTCGTGGCAGGCCCGGACGGTTGTAGCTGGCCAGAAAAGCAGTGCGCTGGACGGGGCTCATGTTTTCCATCGAGCCTTCCAGAAACGCCAGCGTGTCCACCACCTGGGCATATAGCTGCTTGTCCATCAGCTTGTGGCGCTCACCCGCCGCGATATAGACGGTGACGATCTGGGTGGTGACCACCACCACCACCACCAGCACGATCAGGCGAAACAGCAGGGAACCGGCAAGGCGTCGCAGCACCGCTTACTCCCGCTCGCTGCCGTCGGGCACGAAGACATAGCCGTAGCCCCACACGGTCTGAATGAAGCGCAGCGGGCTGTCGCCGCCCTCCAGCGTTTTGCGCAGGCGGGATATATGCACGTCGATGCTGCGATCCAGCGATTCGCCATTGCCCTTGCCCAGCGCCATTTCCATCAGCTGTTCACGAGTGAGCGGGCGGCGCGGATGGGTGGCCAGCACGGTGAGCACGGCAAATTCGGCGGTGGTCAGCGACAGCGGCTGCTGGTTTTTCAGCAGTTCGCGCCGGCCCAGATTGAGCTGGAATTCGCCAAACTCGATCACCTCGTCGGACTCGTGGCGGGCGGCCAGTGCCGGGGTGGCGTGATGGCGGCGCAGCACCGACTGGATGCGCGCGGTCAGCTCGCGCGGATTGAAGGGTTTGGGCAGATAATCGTCGGCACCCATTTCCAGGCCCAGGATGCGGTCCACATCCTCGCCACGGGCGGTCAGCATGATGACCGGCACGGTTTCGCCCTGGGCGCGCAGGCGGCGCACCACGGCCAGGCCATCATCGCCGGGCATCATCACGTCCAGCACCATCAGGTCCGGACGGTTACGTGCCAGTTTGCGGTCCAGTTCACGGGCATCCGGCAGGGTGTCGACCACATAACCCTGCTGGCCCAGATAGCGGGTGAGCAGTTCGCGCAGCTTGGCGTCGTCGTCGACGATGAGAATCTTGTTGTGTTCCATGGTGTTTTCCTTGATCGCCCGGCGCGGCAAAGCGGCTGGCATGCTGATGGCAAAGCTTAACCCGGCCCAGCCGGCTAGGCGATGGTGGATCATGAATTTCTGTTAAACGCCATCGGCCATTCACAAAAGTTAACATTTGGTAACATGCGACACACGGATGCGCAAAGGCCGCCTTCTACACTGGGACGGTGTGCTGCATGCCGGAGATCATGATCATGAAAAAGTCCTTGATTTTACTGCTGTTTGCCATCTGTTTGCCGGGTCTGGCCGCGGTGGTGCAGGCGGCCGAGCGCGGTGGCAACGGTGCCGATGTGCGCGAGGCGCGCCAGCTGGCCGCGCAAAGCACACAGCAGGCAACGCCGCTTGCCGGCTACACCGTGCCGGATGGCGCATCGACCCCGATGCGGCGCCCAGCCGGTGAAAAGTAAGCCCACAGTCATTCATGTTTCCATCAGCCTTCTGCTGTGATGCCGCTGAGTCATCATGGCAGGAGGCGTAATGTCAGGTTAAAATGAAGCCATGAAGTACCATGCCATTTATGTCTTGCTGTTTGCCACGGTGACGGCGTTCGCCTTGCCAGCGCTGGCGCAAGGCCCGAATGGCGTGGAGGATGGTGCAGCGCAGTTCCAGCGTTTCCCGCCCCGGCAAGCTGCCGGCGAGGAGCGCCGCTTGCGCAATCTGCGTCTGAAGGAGGCGGTGCAGGCCGGTGATTTGTCGCCGGAAGACGCGCGCCGCCTGCAGCGCAGGCATCCTCCAGGGGCGCCGCCTGAGGGTGGCATGGGTGGACCTGACCGTTTTGCACCGGATGGTTTTTCGCATCCGCCGCCGGGCCAGCGCAATTTCTGGCGCGACAAGCGACAAAAGGCTCAGGAGCAATTCCAGAACGATTGATCCGGCTATCTTTGCAGCCGGACATTGCCAGTGGCAAGGATCACGGCCTTGAACAAAGCTTGGGGTAAGTGGAGTAGCGGCAACTGGCTGGCGGGTTTGGCCATGCTGGCGGGTTTGGCATGGTCGGCACAGCTGCAGGCGGCCCCGGAGTGTGACAAGGCGATGGCGCCGCAGCGCTGTGCCAGTTACCGCCAGGGCTGGCTCAGTTGTTCGGATCTGACTGCCGGATCACGGCGCGCCTGTATCGAACAGTTCACCCCGGCGCTCAGTTGCCAGCGCAGCCGCGACGCCCGGCACTGCGAGGCCTTGCTGGCGGCCCAGGCGGCCTGCGAGGGCAGCGAGGGGCTGGCACGACGGCTGTGTGTGCGCGAGCGCCTGCCGGCGGCGGATTGCAGCCACGCCTCCAACAAGGCCCGCTGCGAACAGCGGGCGGCGGCCGAACAAAGCTGTGCCGAAACCGCAGCGCAGCAAGGCCGCGAATGCGTGCGCAAGGCCCTGGCACCTTCCGGCAACTGAAGCCGGCACAACACAAAACCCCGCTGTCGCGACAGCGGGGTTTTTCATGGGCAGCCGCGATTCAGGGCTGCAGAATGATGGAGCCGGTGGTGCGGCGGCCTTCCAGATCGCGGTGCGCAGCCGCGGCGGCGGCCAGCGGATAACTGGCGGATGGCCTGACCTGCACTGCGCCGGCGGCAATGCGTTCGAACAAGGCCGCTGCCGATGCTTCCAGTTCTGCGCGTTGGGCGATGTAATCGGCCAGCTTGGGGCGGGTGAAAAACAGCGAACCTTTCTGCGACAGCAGCAGCGGTTCGAATGCCGGCACCGCTCCAGAGGCATTGCCGAAGCTGACAAAGCTGCCACGCGGGGCCAGGCTGTTCAGCGACATCTCGAAGGTGCTTTTGCCCACCGAGTCATAGACCACCGGCACGCCCTTGCCGCCGGTGATTTCGCGCACCCGTGCCACCACATCTTCCTCGCTGTAGTTGATGACATGGGCGCAGCCCAGCTGGCGGGCCAGCTCGCCCTTGGCCGCCGAGCCGACCGTGCCGATCACCTGCACGCCCAGTGAGCTGAGCCACTGCACGGCGATCTGGCCGACGCCGCCGGCAGCGGCATGCCACAGCACGGTCATGCCGGGCTGGACGGCAAAGGTACGGCGGATCAGGTACTCCACCGTCATGCCCTGCAGCATGATGCAGGCGGCCACTTCATCGCTGATGCTGTCCGGCAGCTTGACCAGCAGCGTTGCCGGCAGCAGCCGTTCCGTGCTGTAGGCACCCAGCGGCCCGCCGGCATAGGCGACGCGGTCACCCACTTGCAGCTGGGTCACGCCTTCGCCTACCGCCTCCACCACACCGGCCGCTTCGCAACCCAGGCCGCTGGGCAGGGCGACCGGATAAAGCCCGCTGCGCTGGTAGGTATCGATGAAATTGACGCCGATGGCATGGTGGCGCAAGCGCACTTCGCCTGGGCCGGGCTCGCCGACGCTGATGTTTTCCAGCTGCAGCACATCGGGTGAGCCGGTGACGTGAAAACGGATGGCCTGACTCATGGTACGGTCCTTTTCCAGCATGAAGACATGGCGTCGAGTCTGCACCGCGTACCGGCGCCATGCAAGCCGTGTCTGGCGAACAGTGCGTTTCCCGCGGGGGGCTGACTTGGTGTTTGGCCGGTTTTCTTCCTACATTGAATCCAGGGTACCTTGCTGCCAGCAGGGAAGATCGGATCGGGCGGAGCAGATCATGCAAGCCACACGAAGGGAACAAGCATGAAAGGCGTGGTGTTTACCGAGTTTCTGGAAATGGTGGAGAGCCGTTTTTCTGCCGACATGGTGGATGACATCATCGAGGATGCCGGCATCAAGTCAGGAGGTGCCTACACCGCGGTGGGCAGCTACCCCTTTGCCGAGATGGTGGCGCTGGTGACGGCCTTGTCGCAGCGCAGCGGGCTGGAGCCGCAGGCGCTGATCTACGCCTTCGGCCATTACCTGTTCGGGCGTTTTGCCCTGCTGTATCCGTACAGCATCCAGGGTTGCAGCAATGCATTCATGGTGCTGAGCAATATCGAGAAACACATTCACCAGGAAGTACACAAGCTCTATCCGGATGCACAATTGCCCCATATCGAGGTGCTCAGCAGCGATGAGCGCTGCCTGACCTTGCTGTACCGCTCGCCGCGCTGCCTGGCCCCGCTGGCTTCCGGGCTGATCCAGGGGGCGCTCGATCATTTCGGCGAGCAGGGGCGCATCGTGGTCGAGCCATTGAACGATGAAGGCAGCAAGGTGCGCTTTGTGGTGGAACTGGTATGAGCGAAGACGAACTGGCCCAGTTGCAAGACCAGCTGCTGCGTTACCAGAAGCGCTACCAGCGCGAGAAAGCCGCGCGCAAGGAGGCCGAGGTATTGCTGGAGCAGCGCAGCCGCGCCTTGTACGACGCCAATTTCGAATTGTCCACCGTGGCGGCCCAACTGGAGAAGATCGTCGAATGGCGCATGGCCCAGCTG